>JAGDBR010000002.1 GCA_017958935.1 Lachnospiraceae bacterium
ACGGGACGTATTCCGCCATTGCCCGGTCCAGGAACAGGACGGCCACGTTCTGTCCGGTCGTGCTGAAGGTCAGCTGCGCGCCGGATGCTTCCTGCTGCGGCGGTCTTTCCCGGACGATGCGGCGGGTCGAAAAGGTATTCAGCGCCGTCATGATCACCAGCGCCGCTGTCCCCGCGAGCAGCACGTACTGCGGAATCTTTTTCAGCTTCTTCAGGAAAATGACGGTCAGCGCGATGACGCCCGCGAAGACGACGCCGTTCAGGATCCGCTCCTCCTCGAAGAAGGAGAGTCCGCCCTCATACTGCAGAGACGACGACAGGAAGCCCAGATGCGTGCCGAAGAACATATAGTTGACGGCGGCGAGGATCGCGGCGATCAGCAGCACCCGTTCGATGACCACCTTGCCCTTCGGGCTTGCGAGCCAGTAGAACACCCCACCCCACAAGAGGAAGGTGCCCGCGGAAAGCAGCGCCGCACTGATATTGTACCAGATCGGGTTGAAGAAGCGTGCCGGATCCACGTACTCCAGCGGAGACGCGTTGATGAAGACCGACGGGATATAGCCGCCGATCAGCACGGCCAGGAACGCGGCCGAAGCGAAGAACAGTCCGAAGTTCGGCTCCGGCAGCGGCTTTTCCTTCTTCTCTTTCTTTTCCTTTTTCCGCCGCTTCGCGGCTTTCTTTCCGGCTTTCTCCTTCCCGGCGGCCCGGCGTTCCTTCCGCGCCTTCAGCTTCGGCAGCACGATGAGCAGGATCAGGTTCTTCAGGAGCGAGAAGACATTGTTCAGCGTCCAGTAGAACACGAGGCCCGCCGGCGAATCGTACAGCAGCACGAGGAAGACGACCGCGATCGCATAGGTGCGGATCTTCGTCTTCAGCGGGAAGCCCCGCAGGTAGATCGCCGCCGACGCGAAGTTCACGAGCGTCATGACGACGGGCAGGACGTTGATCCGGAGCGAACCGATCGAAAGCAGCGCGTCCGGGGCGCCGAGGTTCCGGATCATCCAGAAGGACGAACCGGTCAGCAGCTCCAGATGCGACAGGAACTGGTACGCCGCGAGGAAGAACGGGATCTCCAGAAGCAGCGACACCGAGCCGCCGAAGGCGTTCAGCGGGGAATAATGATTCTGCCGGTAGTAGGTCTGCAGCATCATCATCGCTTCACTGCCCTTGAAGGTCTTTTTAATGTGCTTCACGCCGGGGGCGAGCGCGGCTTCCTTGTCGCGCGATCGCTCCTGCACGGCGTCCGCGCGCCGGTACAGCGGCAGGACCAGGACATTCATCACGAGGCTCAGCGCGATGATGCAGATCCCGGGATCCTGCACGAGCTCATAGACGAGCTGGAAAACGATCTCGAAACCGAATTTGAGCGGCCCGATGATGAGGGTCGAAAGCATGGAACCGAACGTCATTCCGCGCTGCCCTCCTTTCCGGCGAGCGCCTCGTATTTCGCGCACAGATAGTTCGCCGCGCGCTTCGCGCCCTCGCCCGGATGCAGCCAGGTCTCCTCACGGACCTGCTTCCGTCCTTCGGCGAAGCGCGGGTCCGTCAGGCACTCGTCGATCAGCTCCTTCAGGCGCGGCATGTTCTCCTCCGTCAGGCGCTGTCCGAGCTTCGGCAGTGCGCCGGCCGTCCAGAGCGGCTTGTTCAGCCACCAGGCGTCGTACGGGGAAAGGTCGATGTCCGGATCCGTATAGATCACGGGTTTGTTGTAGATCAGGGCGAAATCGAAGATGACGCCCGAGAAGTCCGAGACCATGATGTCGGCGCGCTTCAGGACGGCCGAATTGTCGAGGTCGCGGTTCCATTCCAGGCGGTCCGACGGCGGATATTCGCGCATAAGTCTCTCCATCAAATCCTTTTCGGCCGTGAAGGACTGCGGATGCGGGCGTACGATCACGTGCCGGCCCGTGTTCAGCAGTACGTCGATGATCTTCCCGCCGTATACGGAAAGGATCGCGCTGCTGCCCCACGACGGCGCAAGGAGCACGGTCTTCTCCGCCGGTTCCGCTGTTTGCGCCGGCGCCGCCGTGCCTGCTCCTTCTGCCGGCGCGGCAGATTCCGCTTCGTCCGCCGCTCCGGCCGCCTTCGCCATCTCGTCCATGTAGGGGATGCCGATGAATTCCAGCTCCTTCGCGGGCAGATCCCGCAGCGCTTCGAGCGCGCGGATGTCATCCGCCTGATACTGACCGGACAGGAGGACGGCGTCGTAATAGTCGATCCCGAACATCCGGTAGAGGCAGATCTCGCTCGCCGCGTGCGGGATGTGCACGTACCATTGCACCTTCGGCGCACGCTTCCACTGATAGACCTCGAGGCCCGGCGTCGTGGACAGGACGATCACGGCGTTCAGGCTGTTCAGCCGCCCGAACATCCGGTTCCCGG
>JAGDBR010000324.1 GCA_017958935.1 Lachnospiraceae bacterium
ATGCAGCAGGTCTTCGAAAAGAGCGAAGTGAAGGTCTGGGAATGCCGGAACTGCGGACACATTGTCGTCGGCACGAAGGCGCCGGAGCTTTGCCCGGTCTGCGCGCATCCGCAGTCTTATTTCGAGCTTCGGAGCGAGAATTACTGATCCTCTTGCCCTGCACCAAGCGTCCGTAAGACGCATCTTCGGCAGGGCCTCCAAAAACGCCGCCGGCAGATGATGCCGGCGGTGTTTCTGCGTCCGGAAAGAGCGCTTTCCAATGCGTTCTCCTTGACTAAACGGATGAAAAAGACTACAATGGTTTTGTGCGGAAACAACCGCGCGATCAATAAAAGAGAGGTGTTTATCGTGAAGAAAGCATTGGTAATTCTCCTTGCGGCAGTCACCGTTTTCGCAATGGCGGGCTGCGGCGCGAAGAAGGAAACGTATGAGATCGCTGTCGTGACCGATGTCGGCCAGCTGATGGACGGCGGCTTCAACCAGGGCACTTACGAAGGCGTCGAGACTTACGCCAAGGCCAACAACAAGACCTACAACTACTATCAGCCTGCAAACGGCCAGAACGCGACCGATAACGACCGTATCGCTGCGATGCGTCAGGCGATCACGAACGGCGCGAAGGTCATCGTCGCCCCCGGTTTCCTCCAGGCAGGCGCAATGACGACCGTTGCGAAGGAGAGCCCGGACGTCAAGTTCGTCTTCGTCGACGGCTGGGCGCTTGATACTGTCGGCGACGGCAGCGGCGAACTTCTGAAGAACGTCACCGCGATCGTCTACAAGGAGCAGGAATCCGGCTATCTCGCGGGCTACGCGGCAGTCAAGGACGGCTACACGAAGCTCGGCGGAACGTTCGGCGGCGGCGGCTCCAACCCGGCCTGCAACCGTTTCGCTTACGGTTTCGTCCAGGGCGCGAAGGATGCGGCAGGCGAGCTCGGCGTGGACGTTGAGATCAAGGTCAGCTTCATGTACGGCTCCACGTTCTCTGCTTCACAGGAACTGGCGACCCAGATGGGCAGCTGGTACAACGCGGGCACGCAGGTCGTCTTCTCCTGCGGCGGCTCCATGGTCGACAGCGTCATCCAGGCTGCGAAAGAGACTGCCGACGGCAAGGTCATCGGCGTCGATACCGACCAGTCCGGCTTATCCGACCGCGTCATCACTTCCGCGATGAAGGGCTTAAGCGCCTCCGTCCAGAAGGTCCTCGGCGAATACTACGGCGGACAGTGGGACGCGAAGCTTGCGGGCCAGGCTTCCAACCTCGGCGCTGCGGACGACGCGACCGGCCTTCCGATCAAGACTTCCAAGTTTGCGAAGTTCACGGAAGCGGATTACACCGCGATCTACAACAAGGTCAAGAACGGCGAAGTCGTTCCGGATGCGAACGTCGACGGCTGCGATACCGCTGATTTCTGGGCAAAGGCTACGGCCGGCTCCCGCGTGACGGTCATCTACGAGCAGTAATACTGTGCGGTTCAACCGAAAAAGAGGAAAGGACTCCGGTCCTTTCCTTTTTTTCAATGATCTTATATCCGGCAGGAGAAAGACCGTTTCGCTTCGCCGGACAGGCTTTCTTTTTTTTGCGAAATACAGTCTGCCGCGCCCGAAAACGCGGGCGGGAAGGCGCTTTGGAGCGGGACAGACTGCTTTTCGACAAGAGAGATAAGGAGAAATTGGCTTATGAGTGAACAACCGTATGTGATCGAGATGCGGCACATCTCGAAAACGTTCGGAAGCCTGAAGGCGAACGACGACATCACGCTGCAGCTTCGCCGCGGCGAGATCCACGCGCTTTTGGGCGAGAACGGCGCCGGGAAGTCGACGCTGATGAGCATTCTTTTCGGGCTCTACGACCCGGATACGGGAGAGATCCTGAAGGACGGCAAAGTCGTCAGCATCAAGGATCCGAACGACGCGACGGCGCTCGGCATCGGCATGGTGCACCAGCACTTCAAGCTCGTCGAATGCTTCACGGTCCTCGACAACATCATACTCGGCGCGGAAGACACGAAACTGGGCTTTCTGCAGAAGAAGAAAGCACGCGAGAAAGTAAAGGCCCTTTCCGAAAAGTACGGACTGTACGTCGATCCGGACGCGCTGATCAGCGACATCACGGTCGGCATGCAGCAGCGTACAGAGATCCTGAAGATGCTCTACCGCGACAACGAAGTCCTGATCCTCGACGAGCCGACGGCCGTTCTGACGCCGCAGGAGATCGAGGAGCTGATGAAGATCATGAAGAACCTGACCGCGGAAGGCAAGTCGATCCTGTTCATCACGCATAAGCTGAATGAGATCATGGAAGTCGCCGACCGCTGTTCCGTGCTTCGGAAGGGCAAATACATCGGCACGGTCGACGTGAAGGACGTCACGAAGGAAAAGCTTTCCGAAATGATGGTCGGCCGCCCCGTGCAGCTCCAGGTCGACAAGGACGAAGCGAAGCCGAAAGAGCCGGTCCTCGAGCTGAAGGACCTGTGTGTCAGAAGCGTGTCGCACCGCGACAAGCTGGCGGTCAAAAACGTGTCGTTCACGGTGCGTTCCGGGGAGATCACCTGCATCGCGGGCATCGACGGGAACGGGCAGAGCGAGCTCGGCCTCGCGATCACCGGCCTTGAGAAAGCCGAGTCGGGCAGCATCTTCATGAAGGGTGCCGACATCACGAAGGATTCGGTGCGGAAGCGCGCCGAAGAGGGCATGAGCCACATCCCGGAGGACCGCCACAAGCACGGCCTGATCCTGGACTTTACACTGAAAGAAAACATGGTGCTCCGGCGCTATCTTGAGCCGGAGTTCCAGAAGAACGGCTTCATCCGCTTCGATGAAGTCGAAAAGTACGCCGAGAAACTGATCGGCGAGTTCGACGTCCGCTCCGGCGAAGGCGCGGATTCGATCGCGCGCTCGATGTCCGGCGGCAACCAGCAGAAGGCGATCGTCGCCCGGGAACTGGACCATAAGCACGATTTGCTCGTCGCGATCCAGCCGACCCGCGGCTTGGACGTCGGCGCGATCGAGTTCATCCACAGCGAGATCGTGAAGAAGCGGGACGCGGGCGCCGCGGTCCTTCTGATCTCTCTGGAGCTGGACGAAGTCATGTCGCTCTCCGACCGCATCCTCGTCATGTATGAAGGCGAGATCGTCGGCGAATTCGATCCGAAGAAGACGACCGTCCAGGAGCTTGGCCTTTATATGGTCGGCGCGAAGCGCGATACCGCGAAAGGAGACCGGGCATGAAGAACTTCCTTGTGAAACTGAAGGAGAAGGCGGGATTCAAGAGCGTCGCGTCTTCGGTCCTCTGCATCATCGCCGGCATTCTGGTCGGCTTCCTCGTGATGATCCTGCTTTCGATCGTCAACGAGCGGACGGGCGTTGGACACGCGTTCCGCGGTCTGTTCATCCTGCTAGGAGGCCCGTTCTCTTCGGGCAGGGCGGCCTACATCATCACGAACCTCGGCGACATGATCTTCTACGCGACTCCGCTGATCATGACGGGCGTATCGGTCGCGATCGCGTACAAGACCGGTCTGTTCAACATCGGCGCGGCCGGACAGTTTTTGATGGGCCTTACGGGCTCGCTTCTCGTCGCGCTCAACATCAACACGAACGGAAGCCCCGCGTTAAGCGTCCTCGTCTGGATCCTCGCGGTCCTGGTCGGCATGGTCTGCGGCATGATCTGGGGCGCGATCCCCGGCTTCTTCAGGGCGGTCTTCAACGTCAACGAAGTCATCGTCTGCATCATGACGAACTGGATCGCCGCGAACATCGTCAGCTGGGTCTTCGGCACGATGCCGCATCTGATCAACTCCGGGTCCGGCAAGTCCGGATACCTCATTACGACGGCGGCCACGGGAAACGGGACGCCGACGCTGGGGCTCGACAAGATCTTCAAGGGCTCCTACATCGACGCGGGCATCCTCGTTGCGATCCTGATCGCGATCGGGATCCACATCATGCTGACGAAGACGACCTTCGGCTATGAACTCAGGGCCTGCGGCGCGAACCGCGACGGAGCGAAATACGCCGGCATGAACGAAAAGCGGAACATCATCCTGTCGATGGCGATCGCGGGCGGTCTTGCCGCGATCGGCGGCGCGCTCTATTACCTGAACCCGGGCATCGAGTTCAAGTTCGACAGCGCCTACGGCTCGCTTCCGGAATACGGCTTCAACGGCATCCCGGCGGCGCTGCTTGCGAGCAACAACCCTGTCGCCGTCATCTTCGTGTCGCTGTTCATCCGGTACTTAAGCACCGGCGGAAACAACCTGCCGTCGGCCGGCTTCAACAAGTACATGGCCGACGTCATCATCGCCCTGATCATTTACTTTGCGGGCTTCTCGAAATTCTTCAAGGACATTATGGCAAGAAGGAAGAACAGGCCGGAGAAGGATCTGAACAAAAAGGCGGTGCTTCCCGAAAAGGACGCCGTCACAGAGAATGAAAAGACGCCCGCTTTGGGCAATACGGCAGAAGGAGGTGGCAGATAATGGTATTCCTGCTTCAGAAAACACTCATTTACGCGGCACCGCTTCTGATCGTCGCGCTCGGCGGCATGTTTGCAGAGCGCAGCGGCGTCATCAACCTCGCGCTCGAAGGCGAAATGATCTTCGGTGCCTTCTG
>JAGDBR010000325.1 GCA_017958935.1 Lachnospiraceae bacterium
CGCATGCCCCAGTACGGGAAATAGCGGTTCGCCTTGTCGTAACTGCCCCAGCCCGACAGGCCGTGGACGAAGACATACCGGATGTCACTCTTTTCTGTCATGCTTCTTTCCTCCGGTCCGTGCTATTCTATTCTCTTCACTTCCCGCCGTACCCGGTCTTCCGGATGATCTGCTGGCCGTCTTCGGACAGCAGGTAATCGATGACCCTCTTCACGTTGGGATTCTTCGTGTTCCGGTCATGGACGACGACCAGCGGGACCGTCAGCGGATAGGCGCCGCTCTCGATCGTCTCCACCGTCGGGTAGACGCCGTCGACCGCGATCATCCTGACGTTCTTTTCCTGATTCAGGCCCTCGAGGAAATAGCGGAACGTGTAACCAAAAGCGCCCGCTTCCCCGTTGTATTCGGCGACCCGCCGGATGACCCCGCCCATGGCGTTCGCGGTCTCATAGGTCATCGGCTCCTTCAGGCTGACGCTGCCCATGAAATATTCCATCATCGTCTGCGAGCCGGAATCCGCGGGCCGCTGGAACGCGACGATCTTCTGATTCCTGCCGCCGACTTCCTTCCAGTTCGTGATGTCGCCGTGGTAGATCGCGCGGATCTGGTCGCTCGTCAGGCTCTCGACGGGATTGTCCCGTTCGACGAAGAAGACGAAGCCTTCCCGCCCGATCTCGGTGATCTCAAGTGAGAATCCCGCATCTTCCGCCTGCTTCAGCTGGGACTTTGACGGGCGCGCGCCGAACAGCAGATCGACTTCCCCGTCGCCCTGCGGACCGCTGCGGTTGATCATCCGCGCGAAACCGTTGACCGTATTCGTGAACGTCACGATCTTCCCGTTGTCCCATTGCGATTCGTTCGGGTCGCTGAGCGCATCCTTCTCGATCCCGGCGATATCCTTGTACAAGGCTTTCGCAAGCGCCGCGTATACCGGATAGCAGGCTTCCGCCCCGTCCAGCACCGGCATTTCTTCGGGATCTTCGATCATGAACGGCGCCGGCCGGTCGGGAGATACGAGCTTCGAGGGCTCGCTGTAGACCATGTAATCCGTAAAGTCGGTGCTCGACCAGCCGTGCATGTAGTCGAAGCCATGTCCTGCGTAGCGCGCGGACGGGCGCCGGAGATAACAGCCGACGCAGAGCGCCGCGCACAGAACAACGATGCCCGCCGGCAGCGCAAGGCGCCTGACATCGGGCCTCTCCTTCGAGAAGACCTTGCAGGCGGCCGCCGAAGCAAGATACGTTGCGACGGCGATCAGGTACATTTCCGTACAGCCGTTCGTAAAGACCGAACGCAGGATCTGCGGCAGGAACGGGATCGCTACGAGGTAATACGCGCTGTTCCGCATCAGCCGGCCTTCGGCTTCGCCGCCGGCGATCACGAGCAGCACCGTGTAGACGATCACGAGCGCGAACACGATCAGCGCGTTCACCGTGGCCAGGCGGCCGAAATCAAGTCCCCTCTTCCGGAACGACAGGTACAGAAGGCCGTACAGCAGAACGGCCGCAAGGACCGTGACCGTGCCCGAAAGGAACCGCACGCCCGCCGTATAGAGCAGGAAGGCACCCGGGACGGACGCAAGGAGCGGGATCACGAGATAACACAGGATCACCGCAAGGATTCGTTTAAAGACCGTTTTCGCTTTCATTTCTTCCCCTGTT
Source organism: Lachnospiraceae bacterium (assembly GCA_017958935.1). Next base: position 1,662 of record JAGDBR010000325.1, read on the forward strand.
CACAGTTGTCCGGAAACCGGCCTCAGTTTGCCGGGGCAGCCGGTTTTTTCCGCGCCGTCAGAAGGTCCTCTCCGGTCGCGGTCACGCCAAGGACTCTGCCGCCGTTTGTCAGGAACTCGCCTGCATCCCCTCTCTTTGTGCCGGCATGGAAGCAG
>JAGDBR010000326.1 GCA_017958935.1 Lachnospiraceae bacterium
GGCGCCTTCAAGGCCTACAGCGACGCGGTCGCTTTGTTCGGGACCGACTTGAACGCCGCCGGCATGAACACGATCGTCGGCTACGTCTACGACATGCTCTACGGCAATTCGGGCGGCTATCCCTCGTACGCCTCCGCGGCGGCGATCATCCTGTTCGTCATCGTCCTGACCATCACCTGCATCAACCTGATGGTCAGCAAGAAGACCGTACACCGTTAAGGAGGGGCTGCCATGAACGATAACCTGGATTTCGAACGGATCGAACGTGCGGCCCGCACCCGGAAGAACGTCATGAACACCGTCGTCTACGTGTTCCTGATCCTCTGGGCGCTGATCGTGCTGTTCCCGTTCTACTGGATGGTCCTGACCTCGGTCAAGAGCTACTCTTCCTATAATGCCGAATACGTGCCGTCGTTCTTCACCACGGCGCCGACGTTCCAAAACTACGTCGACGCGTTCACGACGGTCGATCTCGGCCGCTACTTCCTGAACACGATCATTTTCACGGGCATCACGACCGCCGCCATGGTCGTTGTGATCACGCTCGCGGCGTTCGCGTTCGCGCGTCTTCAGTTCCGGGGCAAGGACCTCGTGTTCACCCTGTTCCTCGCGCTGATGATGATCCCGAACGAGCTCGTCATCATCACGAATTTCCAGACGATCACGAACTGGCAGATGCGGAACACCTTCGCCGGCCTGATCCTGCCGTCCATCACGTCCGTCTTTTACATCTACCTGCTGAAGGAGAATTTCGAGACGGTGCCGGACGAGATCTACAAGGCCGCGAAGGTCGACGGCACGTCTGATCTGAAATACCTGCTGAAGGTGCTGATCCCGGTCTGCAAACCGACGATCATCACGATCATCATCCTGAAAGTCATCGAATGCTGGAACGCTTACGTCTGGCCGCGGCTCATCACCGACGACCCGAAGTTCTTCCTCGTGTCGAACGGCATCCAGGAGATCCGCGAGAACGGCTTCGGCCGCGAGAACATCCCGGCCATGATGGCGGCGGTCGTCGTCATCTCGGTACCGCTGATCATTCTCTTCTTAATCTTCCATAAAAAGATCATGGACGGCGTCTCGAGAGGAGGTACGAAGGGATGAGAAAGCCGCTTTATACCTCCCGGAAACAAGGAAGCGCATCGAACGGCGCGGCGCGGCCTGCGAAAGCCGCTGCCGTCCTGCTGCTTTTGCTTACGGGCCTTTTCCTTTCGGCCTGCCACGGGCGGAAGCAGCTGCCGGCCTTCGAAGTGCCGGCCGGCCTGACGGAAGGGAAGAAGTACGAGATCACGTTCTGGGCGAAGAACGATACGAACGTCGCACAGACGCGCATCTACCAGAAGGCCATACAGGACTTCCAGACGCTCTACCCGGACATCACCGTGAACCTGCGCCTGTATACGGATTACGGGCGGATCTACAACGACGTCATCACGAACATCCCGACGCAGACGACGCCGAACGTGTGCATCACCTACCCGGACCACATCGCGACCTACCTGCAGGGCAACAACGTCGTCGCCCCGCTGGATCAGCTCATCGCCGACAGCCGCTACGGCCTCGGCGGGTCGGCACTGAAGTACGACGGGCCGGAATATGACGAAGTCGTGCCGGAGTTCCTGAAGGAGGGCGTGCTTGACGGCGTGCAGTACGCGATCCCCTACATGCGCTCGACCGAAGCCTGCTACATCAACAAGACGCTTGTCGAGAAGTTAGGCTATACGCTTCCCGAAAAGCTGACCTGGGATTTCGTCTGGGAGGTCTCCGACAAGGCTGCGGAAAAGAACGCGGACGGCACGTACAAGGTGAACGGGCAGAAGGTCATGATCCCGTTCATCTACAAGTCCACCGACAACATGATGATCCAGATGCTGAAGCAGAAGAAGGCGGGCTACTCAAAAGCGGACGGCACGATCGAGATCTTCAACGACACGACGAAGGAGCTGCTCTTTGATCTTTCAGAGCACGTGAAAAAGGGGTCGTTCTCGACCTTCAAGATCTCTTCCTACCCGGGGAACTTTTTAAACGCCGGGCAGTGCATCTTCGCGATCGACTCGACGGCCGGCGCGACCTGGATGGGCACGCACGCGCCGAACATGGACATCAGCAGGGTGAATGTTGCCGACTTTACGACCGTCGTCACAGAAATCCCGCAGTTCGACCCGGAGGAACCGGCGATGATCTCGCAGGGACCCTCGATCTGCATCTTCAACAAGGAAGACAGCGGGGAAGTCTTAGCGTCCTGGCTGTTCGCCCAGTATCTTCTGACGAATGAGGTCCAGATGGCCTATGCCGAGA
>JAGDBR010000327.1 GCA_017958935.1 Lachnospiraceae bacterium
CGGAGCTGCCGTGCGAGAGTATCGGCCCGCTTCAGATGACGATCCGCGGCCGGGGCAATTCCTCCTGGAAGCAGGCGGCGAAAAAACCTTATAAGATCAAACTGGATAAGAAAGCCGACGTCTTCGGCCTGGGCTCGAACAAGCATTGGGCCCTGCTTGCGAACGCTTTCGATCCCTCTCTTTTGCGGGACCGCGTCACCGCCTGGCTCGGCGATCAGATGGGCTTCGAGTTCACGCCGCGCGGTGTGCCGGTCGACGTCATCATGACCGGGCAGATCTTCGGCACGCATTACCTCGGCAGCTTCTATCTGACCGAGACCGTCCGTGTGGACACGAACCGTCTGGAGATCGATGAACTGAAGGAGACCGACGTCGACGAGCCCACGATCACCGGCGGGTATCTCGTGCAGAACGCACTGCAGGTGCGCACGGGTTCGCCCGACAGGTTCTATACATCCCGCGGCGTCGACTGGGCGACGGAGACACCCTCCTTCGACACGGAGGAAGACGTCGAGCCGACCGGGGATGACGAAGAGCACGGACCGCTCGGCGAGAACGCGATGGACATGCCCGAGGAGCTTGGCGACGCCTACGAGAACCACGTCCAGCAGCAGTATATCCAGCAGCACATCCAGAAGGTCGAGGATGCGCTGTTTGAGGACGGCACAGGCTACCGTGACCTGATGGACATCGAGTCTGCCGCCAAATACTGGCTTGTCAATGAGTTCACGAAGAACAACGACGCTTTCTCCACCGGCAGCACCTATATTTATAAAAAACGTGATCAGAACGGCGTCGTCGGGAAGGTCTACTGGGGCCCGCTCTGGGACTTCGACTTCGGCTACGACCGCAACTACACCGTGGATAAATTCACATCCGGTCATCTTTATACGAAGGCCATGTTCACGGACAGGGAGCCCGGAAACCTTGCCGACGAGGTCCTGAAGCAGTGGCCCGTCATGAAGGCGGCTGCCGATGAACTCACACGGGACGGCGGCGTCATTGACCGGTACTATCTGGAAACGAAGACTTCCGGCGAAAATGATCTGAAGATCAATCATCCGGACGAGACGACCGATTACAAGGAATACGTGGACAAACTGAAAGACTGGATCAAGCGCAGGGTCGCATGGATGGACGAGAACATCCACACCGTCCCGGACCTCGTGCACAAAGTGCGCTACGTCGTCGACGATACACTTTGGAATGCGCAGCTCGTGGACATCGACCAGGAGGATGAAACAGTCCGCAAGAGTCCCTCGAAGGAGGGCTGCGTCTTCCTCGGCTGGGCGGATGAGGACGGGCAGATCGTGGAGGCGCCGTTCTATCCGGAGCGCGACATGACGCTTACCGCGCAGTTTGTTTCCAATGAGGAGGCGACGCACGGCGAGGACATCGTCTTCAAGAAAGCAAGCGACGTCACCCGTCCGGGCTACTTCCGGAATTACACGATCCAGTACACCGTGATCCCGACGGATGCGCAGGACCGGGTCGTTACCTGGACTTCCTCGAATGAGGATCTCGCGACGGTCGACGAAAACGGCATCGTCTATTATCAGCCGCTGCCCGACGACGCGGATTCGGTCTCGGTCGTCATTACCGGAACGCTTTACAGCGGCGTTTCACGCGATTTCACGCTGACGATCGTCAGAGGCTCTCTGCCCCTTGCAAAGGCCATTACCCCTGTAGAAGAAGAGATCGATATGACCGTCGGACAGCAGCACGGCTTCACGGTCGTGACAGAGCCGGATCCCGGCGCGATTGATTTCTATGAATACATCTCGGACGACGAGTCTGTCGTGACGGTGGATGCAAGCGGTGTCCTGACCGCCGCCGGCCCGGGCGAGACCTTCGTCAGACTGCTC
>JAGDBR010000328.1 GCA_017958935.1 Lachnospiraceae bacterium
CCTTGTTGCCGTGGCGGCCGGCCATCTTGTCGCCAACGGAGATCTTTCTCTTCTGGGCGATGTAGATGCGGACGCTCTTGCTGACGCCGGGCGCCAGCTCTTCATTGTTCTCCCTGGTAAAGGTCTTGGTATCCACAACGATGCCGTACGCACCGTGCGGCACCTTCAGGGAGGTGTCGCGGACTTCGCGGGCCTTCTCGCCGAAGATCGCGCGCAGCAGGCGCTCTTCCGCGTTCAGCTCGGTCTCGCCCTTCGGGGTGACCTTGCCGACCAGGATGTCCCCGGCGCGGACCTGCGCGCCGATGCGGATGACGCCGTTCTCGTCCAGATCTTTCAGTGCGTCGTCGCCGACACCCGGGACGTCGCGCGTGATCTCTTCCGGACCGAGCTTCGTATCGCGCGCCTCGATCTCGTACTCCTCGATGTGCACGGACGTGTAGACGTCTTCCGCCACCAGGCGCTCGGAAACGAGGACCGCATCTTCGTAGTTATAGCCTTCCCACGTCATGAAACCGATCAGCGGGTTCTTGCCCAGCGCGATCTCGCCCATATAGGTGGACGGACCGTCGGCAATGACCTGGCCGGCTTCGACGCGCTCGCCCTTCATGACGATCGGCTTGTGGTTGTAAGAGTTCGACTGGTTCGAACGCGAGAACTTCGAAAGCGTGTAAACGTCACGGTTCCCGTCGTCCGCGCGCACGACGATCTCGGTCGAGGTGGAGCGCTCGACGACGCCCGGATTCCGGCAGACGACGGTCACGCCGGAGTCGATCGCGACCTTGTCCGCGAGCCCCGTGTCGACGACAGGCGCCTCGGTCAGCATGAGCGGGACGGCCTGACGCTGCATGTTCGAGCCCATCAGGGCGCGGTTCGCGTCATCGTTCTCCAGGAACGGGATCATCGACGTCGCGACGGAGAAGACCATCTTCGGCGAGACGTCCATCAGATCCACGCGGCTCTTGTCGAATTCCGTCGTCTCCTCGCGGAAACGGCCGGACACGTTGTTCTTCAGGAAGTGACCGGCCTCGTCCAGCGGCGTGTTCGCCTGCGCGACGACGAAATCGTCTTCCTCGTCCGCGGTCAGGTACACCACGTCCTTCGTGACGACCGGATTCTTCGGGTCGCTCTTGTCGACCTTGCGGTACGGCGCCTCGATGAAGCCGTAGCGGTTCACGCGGGCATAGCTCGCCAGCGAGTTGATCAGACCGATGTTCGGGCCTTCAGGCGTCTCGATCGGGCACATGCGGCCGTAGTGCGTGTAATGAACGTCACGCACTTCGAAGCCTGCGCGCTCTCTGGACAGACCGCCCGGTCCCAAAGCGGACAGACGCCGCTTGTGCGTCAGCTCGGACAGCGGGTTGTTCTGGTCCATGAACTGGGACAGCTGCGAGGAGCCGAAGAACTCCTTGACGACGGCCGTGACCGGCTTGATGTTGATCAGGGACTGCGGCGTCACGCCTTCGAGGTCCTGCGTCGCCATGCGCTCGCGGACCACGCGCTCCATGCGGCTCATACCGATGCGGTACTGGTTCTGCAGCAGCTCGCCGACCGCGCGGATGCGCCGGTTGCCCAGATGATCGATGTCGTCCTTCTTGCCGATGCCGTATTCCAGGCACAGCAGGTAGTTGATGGACGCAATGATCTCTTCTTTCATGATATGGTTCGGCACCAGGTCGCGCATCCTGTGACGGACGGCTTCCTTGAAGTCTTCCTTCGACAGCTCTTCGGAAAGCAGCTGCTCGAGGGCCGGGAAATACACCATTTCCTTGATGCCGAGCTCTTCGCAGGTGTAGCCGAACGGAAGGTATCCGTCCGCCTCGACCATACGAGAGGAAATGACCTTGACCTTGCGGTCTTCTTTCTGCAGCCAGACGTACTCCACGCCGCTGTTCTGGATCTTCTGGCCCAGGCCGCGGTCGCAGACGGTGCCCGCTTCGGCAAGGATCTCGCCGGTCTGCGGATCGACGACGTCCTCCGCCAGGGCATGGCCCGACAGGCGGTAGCGGAAGTTCAGCTTCTTATTGAATTTGTAACGGCCGACGTGCGCCAGGTCATACCGGCGGACGTCGAACAGCATGCCGTTGATCAGGGATTCCGCGGAATCGATGGCCAGCGGCTCGCCCGGACGGATCTTCTTGTAGAGTTCGAGCATGCCTTCCGTATAGTTGCGGGTCTTATCCTTCGCCAGCGTGGCGACGATCTTCGGCTCTTCGCCGAAGAGGTCCAGGATCTCCTGGTTCGTGCCGTAGCCGAGCGCGCGCACGAGAACAGTGACCGGGACCTTGCCGATCCGGTCGACGCGCACGTAGAAACTGTCATTGGAATCCGTATCGTACTCCAGCCAGGCGCCGCGGTTCGGGATGACCTGGGAGGTGTAGAGTTCCTTGCCGATCTTGTCGTGATCGATATCGAAATAGATGCCAGGAGAGCGAACGATCTGGCTGACGATGACACGCTCCGCGCCGTTGATGACGAAAGAGCCCGTATCAGTCATTAAAGGAAGATCGCCCATGAAGATCTCATGATCCTTGATCTCGCCGTTCGCCTTGTTGAACAAGCGGACAGTCACCTTTAACGGCGCCGCATACGTAGCATCGCGTTCCTTGCACTCTTCGATCGTGTACTTGATCTCGTCCTTGCACAGACGGAAGTCGCCGAATTCCAGAGAGAGCTGGGAAAACGCTTCACCGATGGGGGAAATATCCTCAAAGACCTCCTTCAGGCCGTCCGTGAGGAACCATTCGTAGGAACCCCGCTGGACTTCGATCAGGTTGGGCATTTCCAGGACATCCTCCTGACGGGCAAAAGTCATACGCATGTTTTTGCCGGACTTGATGGGATGAATTCTGTTCTTTTCCACTTTTACCACTCCTGTTCCAAAATGATGAAAACCTGCATTTCAGGCCGTTTTTAAGCCAAAAAAGGGCATAAATAGGCCTTTTCCGCACAATAGTGCACCTATCACTCTAACACAAGAGAAAAAAGGTGTCAACTTCTTTTTTCAGAAATTTTGACACCTTTTAACGTCCGTTTTGATGCTGTTTTGTTAATAATCCACTTTTTCGAGGACCAGTCCCCTGGCCGGCGCGACCGGCCCCGACAGTTTCCTGTCCTTCCCTTCCAGGATCCGTTCCATTTCCGCCGGGTCCAGCCTGCCGAAGCCGGCCTCCAGCAGCGTTCCGACCATGATGCGGACCTGATTCTGCAAAAAGCCCGTCCCGTGGAAGCGGAAATAGATGTATCCGCGCTTCTCGGCGATCTCGATGCTGTCGATCACGCGGACGGCCGATTTCTTCATGTGCGTGTTCGCGCAGAACGACGTGAAGTCATGCTGCCCGACCAGCGGCTTCGCGGCTTCCCGCATCTTTTCCACGTCCGGCCGCTTCTCCAGCACGGTCACGTACTTCCGGTTGAAGACCGGCTTTAAGTCCCCCGCGTAGCAGGTGTAGACGTAGAGCTTCCCGGCCGCACTGTAGCGCGCGTGGAAACGGTCGCCGGCGATCTTCACGTCATTGACGCAGATGTCCTCCGGCAGATACCGGTTCATGTACGCCAGGATCTCCTCAGGGGTCTTGTCCGTCTCCAGGTGCGCGTTCGCGACCATCGCCCGCGCGTGGACGCCCGCGTCGGTCCGCCCGGCGCCGAGGACCTCGGCCGGAGCAC
>JAGDBR010000032.1 GCA_017958935.1 Lachnospiraceae bacterium
AGACCGGATTCCGTATCCTTCGGCAGGTCCTTCTGGGTCCGGTCGCCGGTGATCACGCACTTGGACTGGAACCCGATGCGCGTCAGGAACATCTTCATCTGGGACGGCGTCGTATTCTGCGCCTCATCCAGAATGATGTAGGCGTTGTCCAGCGTGCGGCCGCGCATGTAGGCGAGCGGCGCCACTTCGATCGCGCCCTTCTCCATGTTGTTCGCGAAGCTGTCCGCGCCCATGATCTGGAACAGCGCGTCGTACAGCGGTCTTAAATACGGGTCGATCTTGCTCTGCAGGTCGCCCGGCAGGAAGCCGAGCTTCTCGCCCGCTTCGATCGCCGGCCGCGTCAGGATGATCTTGTCGACCTCCTGGTTCTTGAACGCCTGAACGGCCATCGCGATCGCAAGGTACGTCTTGCCGGTGCCGGCCGGGCCGACGCCGAACGTGATCATGGACTTCCGGAGCGCGTCGACGTATTTCTTCTGGCCGAGCGTCTTCGGCTTGACGGGCTTTCCGGTCACCGTGTGGCAGATGACCTCGGAATCGATGTTCACGAGCTCCCGCGTGCCGTGCTCGGCCGACAGGGAGATCGCGTAATTCGTGTTCTGTTCCGTGATCGCCGTTCCGCGGCGCGAAAGCTCTGCGAGGTTCTCGAGGACCTCCTTCGCGCGCCCGACCGCGCCCTCCTCTCCGGAGATCTGGATCATGCCGTTTCGCGACACGATGCTGACGCCGAGCGACCGCTCGATCTTTTTAATGAACAGGTCGTTCGGTCCGAATATGTTTTTCTGCTGTTCGGTATCCAGGTTGATGATGTTTTCGGATGTGTACAAAGAGCTGTCCTTTCGCTGCGGTTTCCGTGCGCGCCCCGAAAAAGCGCCGTAAAAAGCCGCATAATCATAGATATTAAAAATATAGCATAACTCATTCCAAAATGCACTACCATATTTGCCCGAAATGAAAGAACTTCCGCAGGCGTCTTACGGTGATATGCCGGAGAACAAAAAAGACCGGAAAGGCAGCTGCCTCTCCGGTCTTCTCTTCATCAATACTTGCGCTTTCTCGCGGCCTCAGACTTTTTCTTGCGTCTGACAGAGGGCTTCTCGTAATGCTCACGCTTACGGATCTCCTGCTGAATGCCGGCCTTGGCGACGTTTCTCTTGAAACGGCGAAGTGCCGAATCCAGGGTCTCGTTTTCTTTAACGATCACGCTTGACATCTATGGACTCACCTCCTTTAAGGTGCATGTAAACTTTCGCACGAAGGCCATTATAACAAAATTTCGCGTCTTGTCAAGAGAAAGTCAGGTGATCTTTCTGTTTTCCGACGGAAACCGTGTCGCCGGCCTTGTACGTGCCGTTCAGCAGCTTTTCGGAGAGTTCGTCCTCGATCAGGTTCTGGATCGCGCGCTTTAACGGACGCGCGCCGAACTTCGGGTCATAGCCCTTCTCGATCAGCAGCTCCTTCGCCGCCTCCGAGAAGCGCAGGTTGATGTTCATCTGCTCCTTCGCGCGGTTCGACAGGTCCTTCAGCATGATGTTGACGATCGCATGCATGTTGTCCTTCGTCAGCGCGTGGAACACGAGGATCTCGTCGATGCGGTTCAGGAACTCCGGCTTGAACATCCGCTTCACGGCGTCCAGGACGCGGTCCTTCATGACCTTGTACTCTTCCTCGCTCGACGTCTTCGCGCCGAAACCGAGCGTCTTCGGCGTCACGATGTTCTCGGCGCCGCAGTTCGAGGTCATGATGATGACCGTGTTCTTGAAGTCGATACGGCGGCCCTGCGAGTCCGTGATCTGCCCGTCGTCCAGGACCTGCAGCAGGATGTTGAACACGTCGGGATGCGCCTTCTCGATCTCGTCGAACAGCAGGACCGAATAGGGGTTCCGCCGCACTTTCTCCGACAGCTGGCCGCCTTCGTCGAAGCCGACGTAGCCGGGCGGCGAACCAATCAGTTTCGAGACCGAATGCTTCTCCATGTATTCGGACATGTCCACGCGGATCAGCGCGTTCTCGGTGCCGAACATCGTTTCCGCCAGCGCCTTCGACAGTTCCGTCTTGCCGACGCCGGTCGGTCCGAGGAACATGAACGAGCCGATCGGACGCTTCGGATCCTTCATGCCGACGCGGCCGCGGCGGATCGCCTTTGAAACGGCCTTGACGGCCTCATCCTGCCCGACGACGCGCTTGTGCAGCGTGTCCTCGAGGCGGATCAGGCGGTTCGCTTCGGTCTCCTTGATCGACTTGACGGGGATCTTCGTCCAGCTCGACACGATGTCCGCGATCTCTTCGTCCGTCACGTACGGCCGGTCCTCCTGCTGGGATTTCTCCCACTTCTCGCGGACGCGGTCGATGCGCGCCTGCTTCTTCTCCTGCTGTTTCTTCAGCTCGGACGCGCGCTCGTATTCCTGGTTGAAGACCGCTTCTTCCTTCTCGCTTTCGAGACTGCGGATCTCTTCCTCGAGCTTGCCGATCTCCTTCGGCTGCACGTAGGTGCTCAGGCGGATCTTCGAGGACGCTTCGTCGATGAGATCGATCGCCTTGTCCGGAAGGAAGCGGTCCGAAATGTAGCGCGCCGACAGATGCACGGCGGCTTCGAGCGCTTCGTCCGTGATCAGGACCCGGTGATGGTCCTCATAGGTCTTCCGCAGGCCCTTCAGGATCTCGACGGTCTCCTCCTCGGTCGGCTCCTCGACCATGACCGGCTGGAACCTGCGCTCCAGCGCGGCGTCTTTCTCGATGTGCTTCCGGTATTCGGTGACCGTCGTCGCGCCGATCAGCTGGATCTCGCCGCGCGCCAGGGACGGCTTGATGATGTTCCGAAGTGGCTGCCCCCGGAGGACGTCTGCGAGCCGATGCGGCTCATGGCGTTCCGCCTTTTCGGACGGGACCACAATCCAGCGCGGACGTATTCGTCCAACGGACTTAAGCTCCAGGGCCTTCTGCACATATACCGCAACTACTGCCTCCAGGTCCATCCCGACTGCTCTTCATGCGCTTTCCTACGCCGCACGGCAGACTATTTCGAGAAGGCATAGGATATCCCAAGGCCTTCGCCTCCACATGCCCCATGTCCTTTGCCCGTGTGGAAGGATAATATGGTATAATAACGCTCCATGCATCTAGACGGACACACTGAACGTGCAATGCTGGAGGTGAAGTGATGAACCTTGCTACATCGAAGAAGTCGTGGCTTACGGCGCCCGTCGCGGCGCTTCTTTCGCTCGCGGCGCTTGTCGCGACATGGGCGGCGCTCGAGCCGTCGGCGCTCGTTCCGCTTTTCGACAACGACGGGGCGTCGCCCGTGGAGCTGATGACGCTTCCGCTCTTCGCGCTCGTCGTGCCGCTAGTGTGGCTTTGTCCGCCGTGCGGGGGAACTACGCGCCGCCAGTGCCTGTGGGCGTCGCTGTGGTCGCTCCTCGGCGTGATGGCAATCGTCCGCGAGACGGACGTCCACAAGGCGCTCTTCGCGAAGATCTGGCCCGAGGTCGCGGCGAACTTCCACGGCACGGTGTTCAAGATGAAGTTCCTGAAGGCGTCGGGGATTCCATTCATGCCGAAGCTCTTCGTAACCGTGTTCTTCGTCCTCTTCTTCGTCGCGGTGCTGGTGCCGCTCGTCAGGTACATGGTGCCGCTCGTGAAGGGGTTCTTCAGGCTGGAGCCGGTCGCGTGGACGATGGCCGTGTTCGGCGGGGTGTCGGTGACGGTGCTCGTCGTCGACCGCCTGCCCGCAAACCTGAGGCATGCGGGCGTGGCGATGTCCGACTCGGCCCTTGCGCTCCTCACGGTGATCGAGGAGGGCGGCGAGATGGTGATGGCGCTCATGGCGCTTCTCGCGATATTGCAGGCGCACTTGATTTTCGGACGCGGCGACGGCGCCGCAAACTAAAGGAGCAGACATGATTCTTGCAGACTCTCTCGTAAACGGATTCCTCGGCTCGAACTTGATGGGCCAGGCGATTGTGGCCGTCCAGCTGCTGGGCAGCGTCGTCATGTTTGCCGTGATAATCGGCAAGGCCAAGGAGCTCAACTACATCTCCGCCCTGACGCGGCGGTTCCTG
>JAGDBR010000329.1 GCA_017958935.1 Lachnospiraceae bacterium
GCAGGGACTGAAGCGCTGCGATCACGAACGCTGTAACGAGCAGGACGATGCCTGCCGCCGCAAGCAGGATGCCCGCAAGCCGCCGCGTACGCGCTTTCTCTGCCGGGTCCTTCTTCTTAGTCCCGTAAGCCCTCGACAGGGTCTCGAAACGTTTCTTCTCGGCGTCTGTCAGCGCATGGGCGCGCAGCGTCTCCCGCACGGCATCCAGCCGGCGCTCGGCTTCCATCGCGCCGTTCAGTTCCTCTTCCCGGGGGAGGCTGCCGCCGAACGCTTGCAGGTCTTCCTGTAGACGCTGTGCTTCCGCGTCGCTCAGGCGGTTCTCCCCGGCCTTCTGCACAGCGCGTTTCAGGCTCGAAGCCGCGTCCAGCGCCGCGAGGATCTCGTACTGCTCCGGCACGTCCTTCGGAAAAGCCTTCCGGCATTCCGCCGTCACGGCCGTTTTCCCGGCAGTGCTCACGCGGAGTGCTTCGTACCGTTCCAGAAGACGCTTGTCGTCCGCTGCGCAGACCGCGTCCTCGAACGTTTTCTGCGCCTGCCCGGTCTCCGTCTTCAGCGCCTCGATCCGCGCTTCGGTCTCCTGCACCTTTTCCGAGACGTCCCGCAGCGCGCTCTCCAGCGCAGGTCCCTTCGCCTCCTGGGTCTTCAGGGCCTGCAGGCGCTCGTTCTGCGCGTACAGCCGTCCGGTCCGCCGCTTCGGCGTGTCGCTGTCCAGCAGGGTCTTCATCAGCCGGTCGGTCTTCTCGTAGACCGCCAGGTCCCCGCCCTCCGAGGACAGATTGCCGATCAAGGCGTTCACATGGTCGGTCGCCTCCGTCTTCAGGGCGTCCTGCCCGATGAAGACGGTCTTCAGGAAAGAATTGCGGTCGATCCCGAACAGCTCCGGGCCGATCGCGGATGAATAGTCAAGGCTCCTGAGATTCGAGGACAGGTCGTAGAGCTCGAACGTATCCTCGCTCTCTTTTTTACCGAAGGTCCGGTCGAACCGGTAGCGTTTCCCCTTCGTCTCGAACGAGACCGAGCCGCCGTAGACGCCGCCCTGCCAGGGGTCGTAATACGCGCGCTCGGAGTTCAGTCCGTGCCGACGGTCGCCCTCGAAGCCGTAGAACATCGCCAGGAGGAACGCGCAGAACGTGGATTTGCCGAAGCCGTTCTCCTCGGCGATCTGGGAGATCCCCTCCCCGAAAACATAGTCAAAATGCGCCAGGCGCCCGAAATTCTCGATATGACAGGAAAGCAGTCTCATGACGGTTCCTCCCCGGCAAGCGCCTGAAAACCGTACTGCAGCACCCGGAGCTTCTCTTCTTCCGAAAGCGCCGGGTCCGCCATGACGGTCCTGAAAAACTCCCCCTTCAAAGACCGGTCCTGCGCGTAGTCCTCGTAACGCACGGCCAGCGCGGTCCTGTCTTCGATCTTCACGAAATAGAAACGGTCCAGACGGGCCGTCAGGTACGCCGTGTTCTTCTCGCAGCCGACGTCGACGCGGCCGGTCAGGACGATCCGGACCATATCGCCGTCCGGGACCGCTTCCTTCTCCAGCGCTTCGTCGATTTGCCGCGCGATCTCGACGGACGTCATACAGCCGGTCACGTCCGCTTCCACCTCATGGAGCGTGCGCGACGCGAAAGGCACGAAGGTCTTTTTCGCCTCGCCTTCGTCCGGGATCTCCAGCAGCATGAAGCCGTGCGGCCCGCATTCGTCGAAGCCGCGCCCCTCCAGGCAGCCCGGATAACAGTAAACGCCGCGCTCGTCCAGCTTCTCCAGTTTCGGCGCGTGGACGTGCCCGAGCGCAAGATAATCGATGTGACGGTTCCGGAGCGCACGAAGATCGACGATCTCCGCCCGGTCCCCGGAAGAAGACGCTGCCTCCTGCCCGTGCAGCATGACGATGTTGTAGGCGTCCGGCGAAAGCACGAGCGACGGATAGAGCGTCACCTTGTCCGCTTCCTCCAGCTCCGCGCCGGTGATCTTCACACGCCCTTCGTCATAGGTCGTCCAGGTGCCCGTGAACAGCTTCAGGTTCTCCGGGAGACGCTCGAGACCCGACAGGAAATTGTCCCGGTCATGGTTCCCCTTCAGGTAATAGAACCGGATGCCCGGGTAGTTCGCGATCTCGGAGAGCACGACGTTTCGCGTCGCGGCCGAGATCGTCCCCGTGTCGAACAGATCGCCCGCGATCAGGATCGCGGAAACGCCTTCGGACGCCGCGAAGGCCGTCATGCGTTCAAACGTCGCCAGCAGTTCCTGCCGGCGCGCCTTGGCTTTATCGGGCGGCAGATGCGTCCGCATTTTCGCGTCCAGATGAAGGTCCGCGCAGTGAATGAGCTTCATGTGATCCTTTCCGGCCTTATGTCCTGATGACCTCTTATGTATCATACCACCCGCGGCCCTTCGAATCAAGCAAAGAAAAGCGCCCCGCCGGACGAGTCCGGCAGGACGCTCAGAAAGCACGGCAGGCCCGGACGGACATCCGCCCTCACCGCCTGCCTGTATGCTGTTTTTCCGCTGCCAAGCCTTAGTTGCCCGGCACGTTGTCCATGATGGTCAGGCCTTTTTCAGGCGACCACAGGAAGGTCGCTGTCATTTCCGCGCTGTAGTGGTAGTTCTTGTAGTCCCCCACGTCATAGCCCTTGCCCTGGAAGTAGCCCCAGTCGCCCCACTCGCTGTGGTAATGCGTGATGATCAGATCGTACTTCACGACCGGATTCCACTCGTTCACCTTGGCCGGCTGGAAATTCGTGTCGCCGTGCAGGACGAAATAGATGCCGTTCTTCGTCTTCGGCGGGTCGTTCAAGGACCTGATGTCCTTCAGACCGTAGCCCGTGAAGCCTTTCAGGATGCCGTCGAGGTACTTTTCGGTCGTGTAGGAAGCACCGGTCTCCGAAGTGTCGTATCCCGCATCCCGGATCGCCTTGTATACCGCTTCCGGATCCTGGTCCAGCAGCGGATCCTCCAGCTGGTAGACGACGTCGCTCAGCTTGATGTCGCGCGGGTCATCGAATATCGTGCGCAGGACACCGTTGTTGCCGGCCATCATCATGTAATGCTCGATGTACGGCGCCATTTCCAGATGGTCCTTCGGCAGGACGAACTCGTTCGCGACGAGCTGCACGGAGCCGTTGGTCTTGTTGTAGGACAGGACCGCGACCATGTCCTTGGCCGACATGAAGCCGTGGTTCCAGTCTTTTTCATGGCAGGCCACGGAGAAATCCCAGTCGCTGCCGAGCGCGTCCCGGTAATAGACCGCATAGTTGCCGGATTCCAGCTGCTCCACCTTCGTGACCTTGAGTTCCCGGTAATTCGTGTCGCCCGAGTACATGTAGTAGACCTTTTTGCTCGCCAGGTACAGCGGCAAAGTATCGAGCCGGAATTCCGTGATCTTGTGCCCGGTCACTTCCTGGATGTAGTTCTGGAACGTATCGGCATTCAGAACGCTCAGGACGGGCGCGTCTTCGTAATAGGTGCCTTCCGCCTTGATCGCGTCAATGTAAGCCTTCGAATCCAGGCCGTTCTGCGTGGCGAACTGGATCGCGACCTCTTCCACCCAGCCGAACGTGACGTCGTTGAAGACGCCGTGCAGGAAGCCGTTCACGCCCCAGGTGTTCAGGAAGTTCTCGAAGTACGATGTCAGCTCCTCGATGGTCTGCGGCAGCGGCTCGGTCGGCTTTTCGGTCGTCGGCGCTTCGGTCGGTTTCGCAGTCGTCGGCGCTTCCGTCGGTTTTTCGGTCGTCGGCACTTCCGTTGCTTTTTCGGTCGGTGTTTCCGTCGCTTTTTCCGTCGGCGTCTCCGTCGCTTCTTCGGTCGGCGCTTCCGTTGCTTTTTCGGTCGGCGTCTCCGTCGCTTCTTCCGTCGGTGCCAGTGTCTCCGTCGCGCCCGGCGTCACGGCTTCCGTCGCCGCCGGTTCGGATTCGGACCCCGTCGGTCCGTTTATGATCGTGATACACGCTGATGATGTCAATAAAACGAGTGCAAGGATCCAGCATAAGACTTTCTTCATGTATCCGCCCTCCTTTTGTTTGATAAAAATATCTTAACACAGTGTTTTCCAATATTCAACAATCTCAAAAAGGTTTTCGGTCCGGCACTCGAAAAAAAAGCCGGAGACCTTCCGGTCTCCGGCTCCGTCCAAAACGACTTTCGGATTTACAGCGTTTCCAGATATTCGACGATGTCGCCGACCGTCACGAAGGTCGCGAGCTTCTCGTCCGGGATCTTGATCCCGTACTGCTCTTCGATCGCCATCAGCAGCGACATGATGTCCAGCGAATCGGCGCCGAGCGCCTTGATCTCCGCTTCCGGGGTGACGGCGTCGGGATCGCTCAGGTACAGCTGCTCGACCAGAAGTTCCTTGACTTTTTCAAAATTCTCCATGTTCATTTCCTCCTTCTCAATCCGCCACTTTCTTGACGTAACAGCGGCGCTTCTTGTGCTCGGTCGCGTCGAAACGCTTCCACAGGTTCCGGATCGCGTAATTGTCTTCCAGGTTCAGGTTCGTCTCTGCATGATCCACGTAGGGCTGTGCCTTGAACAGATCGATGATGTGCGCCGCGACACAGGCCGAAACGCCCCGGTTCAGGTATTCCGGATCGACGCCGATCAGGCCGAAGTCGATGATGTCGGGCTTCGTCAGCGCTTTGATCAGCTGCGGCCAGGCCTTCGGCAGCAGCTTTCCGCCCGCCTGCTGCATCGTTTTTGCCAGGCTTGGGAAGCAGATGCCGAACGCGACCATCCGGTCGTTCTCGTCCAGGACGGCGGCGACGTACTTCAGCTGGATGATCAGCTTGAAGTTGTCGATCATCATTTTCTTCATGCCGTCGGTGAACGGCACGGTGCCGTAGATCAGGTCGTAGGAACGGTCCAGCAGGCCGAAGAACTGGTCGCCGTAGCGCTCGATGAAATCATTGACGTTCTTCGCTTCGAACCAGTGCAGGCCGTAGCGCTTCATGATCAGTTCCGACATCTTGTGCAGGCCGCCGTCATAGTCTTTCGGCGCGCGGACCATCGATTCGACCCAGTCCACTTCCTTTTCGTAGCCGAGCGCTTCGACGTGCACCGGATAGTACGGCGCGTTGTACTGCTCCTCGAAGGTCGCCAGATGGTCGAAGCCGTCGATCAGCATGCCTTCGCGCTCCAGGTCGGAGAAGCCGAGCGGGCCGACGATCTCGTTCATGCCCTTCTTGCGCGCCCAGTCTTCGACCGCATCGAACAAGGCCTTGAAGACCGCTTCGTCGTCCACCGCGTCCAGCCGCGTGAACCGTACGCGTTTCTGACCGTACTTTTCGTTCGCGGCGTGCTGCAGGATGCCGGAGATCCGTCCGACCGTCCTGCCGCTCTCATCCGAGGCCAGGAAGTAGACCGCTTCGCAGGTGTCGTAGTAGACGTAGTCGCTGCGGAAGATCTTCTTCTCGTCCATGTAGAGGGGCGGCACGTAATAAGGATTCCCCTTGTAGAGTCTGTTCGGGAATTCCAGGAATTCCTTCTGCTCTTTTTTCGTACTGACTTCTTTTACCGTGATCATGTTCTCTCTCCGGTCTTTTGCCCGGATCCGTTCTGTTCCGGCTCATTGAGCCGGCCTTGACGGAAAACAGGCCGAAAAAAGTATAGACGCTTTTCGTCCCGCCGTCAACTTGAATGTTTATTCATCTTTTTTTGCCGCTCTCCGCCTGTTCCCCGTCAGGATGCCGAGCGCCCACGCGCCGAAGAGGCACAGCGCGAACAGGCCCGCCAGCAGCAGCGCCGCCGGCAGGAATCGCAGCGGCCTTCCGTCCAGGGCCTTCGCTGCCGCCGCCGCGGCCACCAGGATCATGATATGGTGCAGCAGGAAGAAGCCGTAGGAATGGTCCGCAAAGAAGCGGACGGCCGTTTCCGCGGCCCCGAGCCTGCCCTCGGCTAGTTCGCCGAGGCATCTGACCAGCAGGAAAATGCCGGCGGTCACGAAAAGGCGCTGAACGAGTTCGAACTGCGCCGGGAACAGCGGGAAGAACCAGAGGGATGCCAGAACGAGCCCCGCCGGTCCGTAGATCATCTTCCGGTCCGCCTTCAGATACTTCACGAAGTACATGCCGCACATGAATTCCGGCAGCCGCAGGAAGAACCAGCGGTCGCGGGATCCGAACAGCGGCACGTCGAAGAACGCAAGCAGAAGCCCCCAGCACGCGAGCGTCACGGCGGCGGTCAGGACCGGCTTTTTCTCCACGCCCTTTTTCAGCAGCGGGAAACACAGGTACAGCAGGATCAGACAGCCCAGGAACCATTCGCCCGTCACGTAGAAATTCGGGATCACCTCCAGGAGGTACCCGTCCATGCCGGCCGCCGACAGCAGGATCGTCCATGCCGGGATCCCGGCGTAGCGTTCCGGGAAGAACAAAAGCGTCCCCAGAAAGCCGAGCGCGAAGACCGTATAAAACGGCAGCAGGAGGGCCTTGAGGCGCCGCTTCCAGAAGGATATGGCGTACATGGGATAC
>JAGDBR010000330.1 GCA_017958935.1 Lachnospiraceae bacterium
AAGAACCAGATGGTCTTCGCGCTCGGCATCGCGCACAGCACCGAAGCGATCCAGGCGGAGAACAAGGTGACCGAGGCGACGAACGAGCTGCTGAAGGCGAACGCCGAGAACCTGCACATCGCGTCTGTCGAGGCGGCGAAGGCGAACCAGCGCGGCATCGTCGACATCGAGACCCTGAAGGCCACGAACAAGACCCTGCTGACGACGCTGGACGACGTCCTGAAGGTCCAGGAAGAGGGCAAGAAGGCCCGTGCGAACGCCGAGATCGAGCTGAAGCGCATGGAGAACGAGCTGAAGGACAAGCTGCTCGAAATGAGCCAGAAGTAAGCCTTTGCGAATTCGAAAAAAACCGCTTGCTTTTTAAAAACAGCTGTGCTATATTAACACAGTTGTTAAATACGGATATTCCGCTGTACCGGTACGAAATGCGTTTCGCGGCGCGAACAGGAAAGTAGTAAGAATGTCTATGATGAGGAGGATTTCGCAGTGAACGAGATCATTAAGAAGATTGAAGAAGAACAGTTAAAAGCTACCGTAGACGAATTCAAAGTCGGTGACACTGTCCGTGTACACGCAAAGATCAAGGAAGGCAACCGCGAACGTATCCAGGTCTTCGAAGGTACAGTCGTGAAGCGCCAGAACGGCGGCGTCCGTGAGACCTTTACGGTCCGTAAGATCTCCGGCGGCGTCGGCGTCGAGAAGACGTGGCCGCTTCATTCCCCGAACGTTGAGAAGGTAGTCGTGGTCCGCGCAGGCCGTGTGCGCCGTGCAAGACTGAACTACTTACGTGAGCGTACAGGCAAGGCCGCCAAGGTCAAAGAGCTTGTCCGTTAAACTGTTTTTTCAAACAGGACCGGAGCCCCGAGTGATCGGGGCTCTTTCTGTTTGAAGGGACGGGTTTCCGCAGTTGTTTTTTGACCTGCCTTATGCTATAATCATTTTAACTATGTCTGGAGATGAACGATGGCGAAGAAGATGTATCTGATCGACGATCACCGAAAGACGCTGCGGGTTTTTGAGATCCTTACACAGATCGCGCTCGTGGCGGCTTTGGGCTTGTTCGTCGCGAAGATCTTCTTCTTTTCGTATCAAACGGAGTCGCGCTCCATGGAGCCGACGATCTCCCCGAATTCCGTCGTTTTCGTCAATAAGCTGTCCTATTCCTTCACGGAGATCGGACGCTTCGACGTGGTCTGTTTCTCCCGGTCCGAACAGAACGCCGACCTGCTGCTGTCGCGGCGCGTCATCGGCCTGCCGAACGAGACCGTGAGGATCGAAAAGGGCGTCGTCTACATCAACGGAGCCCGGACGGACATCTCCGCCTATTTCAGTGAGATCACCTCCGACGGAATTGCCCGCGAGGGCATCCGCCTCAAGGAGAACGAATATTTCGTGCTCGGCGACACGCCGGCGAATTCGGAGGACAGCCGCTCGTCCACGATCGGCGTCGTCCGCGCCGCACAGATCATCGGAAAGGCCTGGTTGAACGCGAAGTCCCTGACGGAGCTTTCGATCATTCGGTAAACATTATGGTAAACATGACAGTCCGCGACATTCTGGCCGTCACGGGCGGGGAGCTGCTGAACGGCGACCCGGACCTCAGCCTGAAGAGCATCACGACAGACTCTCGGGTCCTTCCGGAAGGCTGTCTTTTCGTGCCGATCATCGGCGACCACCTGAACGGACACGACTACATCGAACGCGCGCTGATGGACGGCGCGCTGGGCACGCTGACGTCGGAGACCGAAGCGTACGAGCATTACGAGGACAATCATCCGGAATCGGACAAGGTCTTCATCCTCGTGGAGGACACGACGGACGCGGTGCAGCGGATCGGGAAAGAAGCGGGCCGCAGGCTCCGCATCCCGGAGGTCGGCGTCACGGGCTCCGTCGGTAAGACGACGACGCGCGAGATGATCGCGGCGGCGCTCTCGTCCGAACTGAACGTCTACAAGACCGACAAGAATTTCAACAACTGGCTCGGCGTCCCGATCACGCTGTGCGACATTCCGGAAGGTGCGGACATCGCGGTCCTGGAGCTCGGGCTGAACGTGCCCGGGGAGCTGGGGCTGATCTCGTCGCTCTGCGATCTGCAGTGCGCGGTCATCACGAACATCGGCGTCGCGCACATCGAGTATTACGGTACGCGGGACGAGATCGCGAAAGAGAAGTTCACGATCACGCGCGGTTTCGCGCAGGGCGATGCGCGAAAGAAGACGCTGGTCCTGAACGCGGACGATCCCTACGTCATGAAATACAAGGACCTGACCGGCTATCCGTACGTGCTCTACGGCACGAAGGAGAATGCGGACTACCGCGCCGTGGACATCCGCGTCGATTTCGGCAAGTACACGTTCGATCTTTACGTGCGCGGCCGGAAGAAACTGACCGTCACGCTGTCGGTGCTCGGCCGTCACAACGTGCTGAACGCCCTCGCGGCCTTTGCGGTCGCGGACCTGTACCGGGTGGATCTTCAGCAGGCCGCCGAGAATCTGGCCGGTTTCACGGGCTTTCGCAATCGCCTGCAGCGGATCGAGCACGACGGATATCTGCTGATCGACGATACCTACAATGCATCTCCGGCCTCGATGGAGGCCGGCCTGAAGGTGCTCTCCGAGATCGGCTACGGGAGCGGCAAGGGCCGCCGGTACGCGGTCCTCGGCGACATGTTCGAGCTCGGGGACGAAGCGCCGCGGTTCCATTACGGCGTCGGCGCCTTCGCCTCGGACCTTCCGATCGACGCGATCTACGCGGTCGGCCGGAATGCGGCCGAGATCCTGAAGGGCGCCGTCGACAACGGCTGCGCGTTCGAGTGCCGCCATTTCGACAGCAAGGAAGAACTGACGGCATTCCTGAAAAGCATTTTAAAGCCGGACGACATCGTCTACCTGAAAGCGTCGAACGGCATGAAACTGAAAGAAGTCACGGAAGGACTGCTCAATGGATAAAAAACCGCTGATCATCATCGCAGGCCCCACGGCTGTCGGGAAATCGAAAGCCGCGGTCGCGCTTGCGAAAGCGATCGGCGGAGAGGTCGTCTCCGCGGATTCCATGCAGGTCTACCGCTACATGGATATCGGCTCCGCGAAGGTGACGGAAGAGGAGATGGACGGCGTCCCGCACCATCTGATCGACGTGCTGGACCCGAAGGAACCGTTCAACGTGACCGTTTTCCAGCGCATGGCGAAGGAAGCGGTCCGGACGATCCATGAAAAGGGCCGCGTGCCCATCCTGTGCGGCGGAACGGGCTTCTACATCCAGTCGGTGCTCTACGACATCGATTTCACGGAGCACGGAGAGGACCCGGACTACAGGCGCTCGCTCGAAACCTTCGCCCGGGAAGAAGGGGCGGACGCGCTCCGGCGGCTGCTCGAGGAAGCGGATCCCGAAGGGGCCGCGGCGATCGAGGGCCCGAACGTGAAGCGCATGATCCGCGCCCTGGAATACCATCACATGACCGGGGAACCGATCTCCGTCCACAACCGGACCGAGCGCATGAAAGAGAGCCCGTACGACGCGCGCTATTTCGTGCTGACGATGGACCGGGCGGCGCTGTACGAACGGATCGACCGGCGCGTGGACCTGATGATGGAAGCCGGGCTTTTGAAAGAAGTGGAATGGCTGAAGGCCTACGGCTGCACGAAGGAAATGACCTCGATGCAGGGCCTGGGCTACAAGCAGCTTTTCGAATACGACGACCTGGAGGACGCCGTTTCCCGGATCAAGCAGGAAACGCGGCATTTCGCGAAACGCCAGCTGACCTGGTTCCGGCGCGAAAAACAGGCCGTCTACATCGACGTATTGAAGGAGAACGCCGTCAATGTACTCAAAAATGGGACTGGACGATAAGATCGTTGCGCTCGGGAAAGAGACCGAGGCGCGCCTTGCGTCCCGTTTTCACAAAATCGACGAAATTGCGGAGTATAATCAGTTAAAAGTCCTGCACGCGATGCAGAAGAACCGCCTGTCGGAGGCGTGTTTCGTCCCGACGACGGGCTACGGCTACAACGACTTCGGCCGCGAGACGCTCGAACGCGTCTATGCGGACGTTTTCCACACGGAGGCGGCGCTTGTCCGTCCGCAGATCACCTGCGGCACGCATGCGCTGGCGGTCGCGCTCGCGGCGATGGTCCGGCCCGGGGACGAGATCCTCTCGCCGGTCGGCCGGCCCTACGACACGCTCGAGGAAGTCATCGGCATCCGCGAATCGACGGGCTCGCTGAAGGAGTGGGGCGTTTCCTACCGGCAGGTCGAACTGCTGCCGGACGGCGCCTTCGATTACGCGGGCATCCGCGAAGCACTGAATCCGCGCACGAAGCTCGTGGAGATCCAGCGCTCGAAAGGCTATCTGGAGCGGAAGACCTTCTCCCCGGAGGAGATCGGCTGCCTGATCCGGTTCATCAAGGACCTGCGTCCGGACGTTTACGTCATGGTCGACAATTGCTACGGCGAATTCACGGATACCGTTGAGCCGTCCGATTTCGGGGCGGACATGGTCGTGGGCTCGCTGATCAAGAACCCCGGCGGCGGCCTGGCCCAGGCCGGCGGCTATATCTGCGGGACGAAGGAATGCGTCGACGCCTGCGCCTACAGGCTGACGGCGCCGGGACTCGGACAGGAGGTCGGCGCGAATCTGGGCGTCCTGCCGCGTTTCTTCCAGGGGCTGTTCCTGGCCCCGTCCGTGACCGCCGCGGCGCTGAAAACAGCCGTTTTCGCCGCGGGGATCTATGAAAAACTGGGCTTTCACGTGCTGCCGGGCGCCGATGAAGAACGCTACGACATCATCCAGGCGGTCACGCTGAATTCGCCGGAGGCGCTGTGCGCCTTCTGCCGCGGGATCCAGGCCGGTTCGCCGGTCGATTCCTTCGTGACGCCGGAGCCCTGGGACATGCCGGGCTATGAAGACAAGGTCATCATGGCCGCGGGCGCCTTCATTTCCGGCGCCTCCATCGAACTGTCCGCGGACGGCCCGCTGCGGCCGCCGTACACCGCCTATTTCCAGGGCGGGCTGACGTACCCGGCGGGCAAGTTCGGCATCCTGAAGTCCGTCCAGGCGCTGGCGGACGCGGGACTGATCCGTTTCGATTGAATTTTCAGCGGTATGTCTTTTCCGTTCGGGATAGCGGAAAAGAGGTGACGATGAATCACGACGTCGGGCAAATGCCCCCGGCACTGATGCCGTACGACAAATGCGTGCGTTTCGGCATCGACACCCTGGATGACGCGGAACTGCTCGCGGTCATCTTAAGAAGCGGCGTTCCGGGACAGAACGCGGTCGAGACCGCCCGCAAAGTCCTGTCGCTATCCGACGGAACGCTGTTCGGACTTTACAGGATCCCGCGCTCGGCCTTCCGGTCGATCCCCGGGATCGGCGACGTCAAGGCGATCCAGCTGGAAGCCGTCGGGGCGATCGCGAAACGCATCCGGAGGGGCGGCAGTCTTCAGAAGGCCGACCTGTCCAGCCCGGACAAGGCGGCGGACTTCTGCATGGACGAAATGGCGCCCCTGCAGCAGGAGATCCTGAAGCTGCTGTGTCTGGACGTCAAATGCCGGCTCCTCTACGAGTGCGACATCTCGAAGGGATCCGAGCAGACATCACTGGTGCCGGTCCGGGAGATCCTGGTCCGCGCCCTGGAGCACAGGGCAGCCTGTGTGATCCTTGTACACAACCATCCGAGCGGAGACCCGGAACCTTCCGACGAGGACGTCCGGGTAACGAAGGACGTGGCGAACGCGATGCGGCTGATCGGCATTTACCTGCAGGATCACCTGATCATCGGCGACCATTCCTTCGTCAGCCTCCGGGAAAGAGGATATCTTACATGAGTTTGTTTCAGCGCGTGAAGGAGTTTTTCCAGACGCACATCAGGGCCCATATGACGAGCAAGGCCGCGGTGATCGCCGTGACCGTGCTTTGCGTGCTTTCCCTGAGCGTCCAGTACTTCCGCCAGGACACGGCCCTCGCGCCCGCAACGATCCTCGGGGCGGTCATCGTGCCGTTCCAGCAGGGCATCAACGACATCGGCGGCTTCCTGTTCAAGAGCGAGCAGGAAAAGCTGACGCTGGACGAGGCCCGGTCGCAGCTCGAGGCGCTGCAGGAGGACTATGACGCGCTGCTTCGGGAGCGCGAAGAACTGCAGTCGATCCGGATCGAGAACCAGGAGCTCCGCGCGCTGCTCGCGATGAAGAAGCGGCTCGGCAGCTATGAATCCGAGGCCGCCGAGATCATCGGGAACGACGGCACGAATGTCTTCGAGCGCTTCACGATCAACAAGGGAAGCGTCGACGGCGTGAAAGTGAACATGAACATCGTCAGCAAGGACGGCCTCGTCGGCTACGTGTCGCAGGTCGGCCTGAACTACGCTGTCGTCACGACGATCGTCGAGGACGGCGTCCGGGTCTCGGCCATGACGAAGAACGGCGGACGGACCTGCATCGTGACGGGCAGCCTGGAGAACCGCGGACAGAACGTCCTGCGGCTGGACAACGCGCTCTCGTCGATCGATTTCACGCTGGACGGCACGCTCGTGACCTCCGACATCTCTGACCGTTTCCTGCCCGGCATCCCGATCGGCTACGCGCAGGGGATGACCGTGTCCGCGGACGGGCTGACGCAGTCCGGAACGGTCCTGACGGCCGTCGATTTCACGAACCTGCATTCCGTCCTGATCCTGACCGAGCTGAAGGAAGGAAAGGAGGACGCGAAGCCATGACGAAGCTGAAACGGACTTTTGTCATCGCGGTCACGATCGCGGTCTGCTACGTTCTCCAGTTCATCGTGTTCCCGCGGATCCCGCATCTTCTGGCGGTCCCGAACATGCTGCTTTGCGCGGCCATCTCGATCGGCTTCCTGTACGGACGCACGGTCGGCCTGGCTTCCGGCGTGGTCTGCGGCCTTCTGTGGGATCTTCTGGGCCTGGGCATCCCGGGCTTCTATACGCTGCTGTTTGCGTGGCTCGGCTACCTGAACGGCCTGATCTCGGAAAAACTGGAATCCGAGATCATTGCCGTGCTGTTTCTGTTCCTTGCGGCGAACGAAGCCGTCTTCCACGTGTACGTATTCGCGGTAGGCTACCTGTTCAACAAGCGGTTCCGCCTGCCGGGCTATATTTTCGACGCATTGCTGCCGGAACTCCTGCTGTCGCTGATCGCGTTCATCGTGATCCACGGCATCCTGCTGTTCATCATCCGGAAGTGGGATCTGCGCATCAATAAGGGTGAGATCCGCGTTGTTTAGGGATTTTGCGGACAATTTCAGAAAGAGCATGGCACGGTTTTTCAGGAACCGTGTCCTTGTGCTGGGCCTCGTGCTGGTGCCGGTCCTGATCATCATCGTCGTCCGCATGTTCCAGCTGCAGATCGTCCGCGGGCAGGACTATTACGACGACTATGTCCGGACGACGAAGCGGGAGGTCAGCATCCCCGCGATGCGCGGCAGCATCTACGACCGGAACGGCGTGCTGCTGGCCGGGAACATCGTGACTTACAACGTCACGCTGACCGACGGCAATTACTACTCGAAAGCGAACGGCGATTTCAACAAGATGATCCTGCAGCTGAGCCGGCTGCTGAAGAAGTACGGGACGAAGGTGCGCGCTACGCTGCCGGTCACGGTGGACGAGACCGGTTCCTTCGTGTACGCGGGCTCGGACGCGCGCGTACGCATCCTGATCCGCGACGTCTACGGGACGAAGAAGATCGCCGAACTGGCCGAAGAGGGCATCGACGCTTACGCGTACCCGTGCGAAAAGGTCATGACGGACCTGATGACGATCTACAACTTCACCTCAAAATGGGTGGAGTGGCAGGATTATACGAACGAAGAGATCCTGGACATCTGCAATGTCCGCTATACGGTCGCCGCGACGGCGTTCACGCGCTACATCACGCCGGTCGTCTGTTCGGACGTCACCGACGAGGTGCGCGCGGCCGTGTCGGAGAGCATGCACGATCTGGCCGGCGTGAACATCGAAGAGGCTTACGAGCGCGTCTATTACGACTCGGAATGCTTCTCCTGCATCCTCGGCTATGTCGGTTCCATCACGACCGAAGAGATCGAAGAGCGGAACGCGCAGGGCGGGTCCTACATCGTCGGCGACACGATCGGCAAGGACGGCATCGAGAGCGCCTACGAGACCTATCTGCAGGGGCAGAAGGGCACGAAGACGATCTACGTCAACAATATCGGCATGATCCTCGAGGAGGAAGTGACGAAAGAACCCGTCCGCGGGAACGACGTCTACCTCTCGATCGACGCGAAGATGACGATCGCGGCCTACAACGTGGCGGAGCAGCAGCTCGCCGGCGTGGTCGTCAACCATCTGTACGAGGGCACGGACTACGATCCGGAGGTCGCGTACGAGAACGCGAACTACCTGCTGCCGATCCGGGACGTGTTCTGGCAGATGATCAACAACAACATCATCTCGGTGCGCGCCTTCGCGGACGAGGACGCGTCGGAAACCGAACGCGCGATGGAAGAGAAGCGCATCGCCAGGAAGGCGGAAGTCACCGCGCGCATGAAGACCTACCTGCAGGAGCGCGGCACGACGCCGGTCAGCGAAGAGGACCGGTACATGCGCGATTACATCGGCTATCTGTACACCTACATGGTGGAAAAGAACTATATCCGCACGGCGCTGAT
>JAGDBR010000331.1 GCA_017958935.1 Lachnospiraceae bacterium
CGTCCCGAAACGAACGAGGTCGTGATCGGCGAGAACGCGGACCTCTTCTCCCGGAAGGTCTTCGCGAAGGACGTGTCGTTCATGGGGCTTCGCGGGTTTGACGGCGCTTCGGACGCCGGCAAGCCTGAAGCATCCTGCGGTGCGCTTCGCGCCGAAGCGAAGATCCGCTACGCGCATAAGGCTTCGCCGTGCACGGTCGAGCCCGCCGGGTCCGACGGCTTCCGGGTCCTGTTCGACGCCCCGCAGCGGGCCGCGACACCCGGCCAGTCGGTCGTCGTGTACCGCGACGGCGCGGTGCTGTTCGGCGGGATCATTGAACAGGAGGATCCATCATGAAACGATCCGAGATCAACGCGGCTTTGAAAGAGCTCGAGGCCATGTGCCGCGAATACCGCTTCGCCCTCCCGCCGTTCTGCGGCTTTACGCCGGAGGAATGGCAGTACAAGGGGCACGAATATGACGAGGTGCGCGACTGCATGCTCGGCTGGGACATCACGGACTACGGCACGGGCCGGTTCGAAGATGTCGGCTTCTCGCTGATCACGCTCCGGAACGGCAGCCGGGCCGAGCCGGACAAATACCCGAAGGTCTACGCGGAAAAGCTGCTCTACCTGAAGGAGGGCCAGTACTCGCCGATGCATTTCCACTGGTTCAAGACCGAGGACATCATCAACCGCGGCGGCGGGACCGTCCTGATCCGCGTCTATAACGCACTGCCCGACGAATCGATCGATGAGGCTTCCGACGTCACGGTCCATACGGACGGCCGCACGTACACGGTGCCTGCCGGGACGCAGATCCCCCTTGCACCGGGCGCGTCGATCTCGATCACGCCGCGTCTTTACCATGATTTCAACGTCGCGCCCGGCACGGGCGCGGTGCTGCTGGGCGAAGTCTCCCAGTGCAATGACGACAACACGGACAACCGTTTCGCCGAGCCGGTCGGCCGCTTCCCGAAGATCGAGGAAGACGAGCCGCCCTACCGCCTGCTCTGCTTCGAATATCCGCAGGCGGACGGCTGAGCGCCCGTCTGAACGCAAAAAGCCCCGGACACGCGTCCGGGGCTTTTCCTCATCATTCAGTTTTCTTCTATATGCCCGGGCCTCGCCGGCCGGTACTCGAACAGATCGCCCGGCTGACAGTCCAGCGCCTCGCAGAGCTTCGCCATCGTGGAGATCCGGACGGCCTTCGCCTTGCCCGTCTTCAGGACCGACATGTTCGCCAGGGTGATGCCCACCTTATCGGCGAGCTCCGACACGCTCATCTTCCGCTTCGCCAGCATGACGTCGATGTTAAATACGATTTCGCCTTCCATTTCCGCCTCCTAGATCGTCAGATCGCTCTGTTCCTGCAGATCTGCCGCTTTCTGCACGAGGTGCGACAGTGCTGCCGCGGCCACCGCGACGGCGACGCCCGCAAAGGCGACGACCATTGCCAGGAGGACGATGCCCGGGTGGTTCATGTTCAGAAAGAGCCGCACGGTAGTCCCGGCGAAGTAGAACGCAGTGTCTCCCGCCGCAAGCCACGAGATCCACTTCAGCAGGCGCGCGTTCTCTTGCGAGAACGACCGGTCGCGCCCGATATTGACCGCGATCTTCCAGCCCAGCACAAGAGCAACGTAGCACGGGACGGCCGTGATCCACAACAAGATCAGCCACGGCCAGTACGCGCCGGCAAATTCGGGGTAGCGCTCCGCCAGCGACTTGCCCCAGTCGGGCAGGATGTAGAGGTAAAAGACGAGGCCGCAGACCCCGATCCCGATCAGGATGGCCTTCAGCCAGTTTGACAATGATTTCTGTTTCATACAGGACCTCCGTTGGTTTCGGCGCATTGCA
>JAGDBR010000332.1 GCA_017958935.1 Lachnospiraceae bacterium
CCTTGCTCGCGCAGTAGGCGATGTAGTCCGTGTCGGTGCCGATGAGCGACTTGACCGAAGAGATCGACAGGATGCGGCCGTAATGCTGCCGCTTCATGATCTTTCCGGCTTCACGGGTCGTCAGGAACAGTCCGCGCAGGTTGATGCCGAGCACGCTGTCCCAGTCTTCGGCCGTATATTCTTCGGCCGGCTGCAGCCGGTTGATGCCCGCCGCGTTCACGAGGATGTCGATGCGCCCGGTGATCTTCGCGGCTTCCTGCACCGCTTCCGCGATGCTCTCTTCGTCCAGCAGGTCGATCCGCACGTAATGAAGCGCTTTCCCCGCGGCTTCCGCCGCGTCGAGCAGCTCCTTCTTCATGCAGGCTTCCCGGTCCGCAATGATCACTTCCGCGCCGCATTCGAAAAACGCTTCGGCGATCGCCGAGCCGAGTCCGCCTCCGCCGACGATCAGCGCGGTCCTGTTCTCCAGAGAAAACGCATTTCTGTAAGTCATATCTTCTTCCTCCTCACGGCCGGCGGATGATCATCTTGCAGATCTTCTCGCCGAGCGTCACGAAACGGTCCTCGTACTCCGTCATGATATTGTCCTGCCGAAGGACCGGGTCTTTGTGCAGATCCGTCGTCGACGCGAGGATCTCCCAGCCGGCCTCCGCCGCCTGCTCCAGCGAAAAAGCGAACAGGCTCTTGTTGTCCGTCTTGAATTCGATGAGCCCGCCGGGCTTCAGGAATTCTTCATAGCGCTTCAGGAACCGGCGCGAGGTCAGGCGCCGGTCCGCATGCCGGTCCTTCGGCCAGGGATCCGAGAAATTCAGGTAGATCCGGTCGATCTCGCCCGGGCCGAACAGGTCCGTCACGTACTCCGCGTTGAAACGCAGGTAGTACAGATTGCCGATCGGCTCCTCCAGCGCGTCGCGCTTTTCGAGCGCGCGGAACAGGACCGAGGACATCTTTTCGATGCCGATGAAGTTCACGTCCGGTTCGCGCTGCGCGAGCGCCGTCAAAAACGTGCCCTTGCCCATGCCGATCTCGAGGCGGACCGGGGCGCCGTTGTGAAAGACCGCGCTGCTCCACCTGCCTTTATACTGTTCCGGCTTCTCCAGGACGAGCGGGTGTGCTTCGACCGCTTCCTTCGCGCCGGGGATGTTCTTCAAACGCATATCTGATCTCCTTCCGTGGGGACCGCACATAGATAATTAATTATACCACAATCTTTAAGAAAAAGCATTCTATTTACGTTGCGGATTTCTGTTTCTTTTTTGCGCGTTCTGATGTATGATGTTTATATATCGGGTTTTGAAAGGAAGTCCTCGTACCATGAGCAGGATCTTCGACAATATCGCAGGCGCGATCGGCCGTACGCCGCTCGTGGAGCTGAAGCAGCTGGAAGAACGGTTCGGTCTGAAGGCGCGGCTGCTGGCCAAGGTGGAAGCCATGAATCCGGGCGGTTCCGTCAAGGACCGCACGGCCCTGTATCTGATCCGCGGGGCGCTGGAGCGCGGGGAGATCCGCGAAGGCGCGACGGTCATCGAGCCCACCAGCGGCAATACCGGCATCGGTCTGGCCATGCTCTGCGCGTGCTTCGGCTTCCGCGCGGTCATCGTCATGCCCGACACGATGTCCGAGGAGCGGATCAAAACGATCCGCGGCTTCGGCGGCGAGGTCGTGCTGACGCCCGGGTATCTCGGCATGAAGGGCTGCATCAACAAGGCCGAAGAACTGCACAGCCTGTATGAGAACAGTTTCATCCCCGCCCAGTTCGACAACCCGGACAATCCGAAGGCGCATTATGAGACGACCGGGCCCGAGATCTGGGAAGACACGGACGGCTGCATCGATTATTTCGTCGCAGCGTTCGGGACCGGCGGGACCGTTTCGGGCGCCGGCCGGTACTTCAAGGAACGGAAGCCGTCGCTTCGCGTCATCGGCGTCGAGCCCGCTTCGTCCCCGCTCGTGACGCAGGGCTTTTCGGGGCCGCACGCGATCCAGGGGATCGGCGCGAACATGATCCCGGCCGTCCTGGACCTGAGCGTGCCGGACGAGATCCTGACCGTCACGGATGAGGAGGCTTTCGAATACAGCCGGATGCTCTGCCGCAGCGAAGGGATCCTCGCGGGCATCTCCGCCGGCGCTGCGCTGAAGGCGGCCGTCGACGTCGCGAAACGCCCGGAAGCCGAGGGCCGGACGATCGTCCTGATCCTGCCGGATACCGGCGACAGGTACCTTTCCACGGCACTGTTTCGGGAGGATTGAGGCAGCGCGGAAACGCTGCTGAAAATCATTTCAGTTTTTTCGTTTTTGTACTTGACTTTTATCTGAGAACTGTATATAATTCCGTTTGTGTCTTTTGAAAGGCCACGCATCTCTAGCTCAGTTGGTAGAGCACCTGACTCTTAATCAGGGTGTCCAGGGTTCGAGCCCCTGGAGATGCACGCAGCAGGAAACCCGGACGGAAACGTCCGGGTTTTTTCATTTCAGGGAGGACCGGGCCTTGCCCGGCGGATCCTTCAGCTCATCATCACAAGGAGGCAGCTTATGTTTACACTCGAGACACGTCAGGAACGGGGCGTCGCGGTCTACGTGCTGCGCGGCGAGAAGAACGGCCGCAGCATGGAAGCCTGGGTCATCCCGGAGGAAGGCATGAACACCGCACGGATCGTCTCCGACGGCCAGGCCGTCATCGACTGGGACGAGACGCGGTTTTACAAGGGCGGCACCTACGGCGTGCCGGTCCTCTATCCGACGCCGAACAAGCTCCCGGACGGCGCCTATACCTTCGAAGGAAAGGACTACGTGATGAAGGTCCGCGGCCAGGTGATTGCTTCGCACGGTCTCGTCCGGAAGGAGCCTTTCGAGGTCCGCGACATCCATCTGACGGCAGATTCCGCGTCGATCACCGGCGTGCTGGAATTCAAGCCCGGCGCCGCCGTGTACGAAGGCTTCCCGTTCATGTCCGAACTGTGGATCACGGTCACCGTGACGGCCGACGACTGGCGCTTCGATTACAAGGTCGTCAACCTGGACGAAAAGGACCTGCCCTTCGGCCTGGCCCTGCATCCCTTCTTCTACCGCCAGGGCAGCAAGACCGTCTACCGCTCCGACTGCGATACGATCCTGACGCTGGCCGAGCCCGGCGACGAATACGTCACGACCGGCCGCACACGCGATCCGCGCGGCACAGAGGAGGACATCCGGGACTGGACGAATCCCGACGTGCTCGTACAGCCGTCCGGCGTCTGCTACTTCGGCTGCGATCCCGAAAAGGCGACGGCCGAGGTCTGGTATTCCGATTCGACGAACCTGAAGGTCCGCCTGAGCGCGACGAAGGATTTCAAGTATCTTGTGACGTTCGCGCCGAAGGACTTCCCGTACTTCTGCCTGGAGAGCCAGACCTGCTCCGCCGATCCGATCAACACGTATGAGCGCGGGCTTGAAGACGCCGCGAACCTCATCGTCGTGAAGCCGGGCGACAGCTTCGCAGGCGCAGTCACCTACCATTTTTACTACGGAGAATAATGCTTTGGAAAAGAAGGAAACCCTATTCAGCAAGTGCCTGACCCTGTTCTGGACCTTCTTCAAGATCGGCCTGTTCACGTTCGGCGGCGGCTACGCGATGATCCCGCTGATCTCGCGCGAAGTCGTCGAGAACAAGCACTGGATCGAGGACCAGGACATCCTGGACGTCTTCGCGATCTCCGAGTCCACGCCCGGCCCGATCGCGATCAATTCCGCAACGTTCATCGGCTATAAGATCGCCGGCGTCGCAGGCTCGGCCTCGGCGACCTTCGGCGTCATCCTGCCGTCCTACCTCATCATCACGTTCATCTCGCTGGTCCTTAGGAATTTCCAGGACATCCAGATCGTGAAATACGCGTTCTTCGGCATCCGCGCCGGCGTGCTCGCGCTCGTGATCCGCGCCTTCTACACGATGTGGAAGAAGGCGCCGCACAGCATTTTCGCGTACGGCGTCATGCTCGCGGCGTTCCTTGCGGTGGCCTTCTTCAAGGTCAACGCAATCTACGTCATCATTGCCTGCGGCCTGTTCGGGCTGATCTACAGCCTGATCGCGCTGAAGCTGGAGAAGAAGGAGGATGCGTCATGATCTTTGCGGAAATCTTCCTGACCTTCTTCCAGATCGGTCTGTTCACGTTCGGCGGCGGCTACGCGATGATCCCGCTCATCCAGAGCGAGGTGC
>JAGDBR010000333.1 GCA_017958935.1 Lachnospiraceae bacterium
AGGCCCATGATGTTCTTCAGGAAGCGGAAGCGGTATCCGTAGCCGCCCTCGTTCGTGAAGTTCCCGGCGCGTGCCGCGTCGCTCGTGTCGACCGCGTCGCGCTCGATGCCCATCAAAGACCAAGTGCCGGACGAAATGTAGACCGTGTCTTCAGTCGTCGGCAACGCGGCGACCGCGGAACCCGTGTCGTGCTCCGCGACGTTGATCACGTCCGCGCTGAATCCGAGCTCGGAAGCGATCTCATCGGTAAAGCGGCCGAGCACATGCCCCGCGGGCACGATCGGCTGCAGGAAGTGTGTCGGAAGTCCGAGCATCCGGAACAGTCCGAGGTCCCAGTCCTTCGACGCGGGATCCAAAAGCTGCGAGGTCGAGGCGATCGTGTATTCGGCCGCCTTCTTCCCGGTCAGCAGGAAATTCAGGTAATCCGGCATGAACAGCAGCGTTTCGGCTTCTTCCAGCAGTTTCGGCGTCTCTTCCTTCACGGCCATCAGCTGATAGATCGTATTGAAGATCGCCTTCTGGATGCCGGTCCTTCTGTAAAGTTCTTCTTCCGGGATCGTCCGGCTGACGCGTTCGTCCATGCCCGTCGTCCGGCTGTCGCGGTAGCCGACCGCGTCGCCGAGCAGCTCATCATGCGCGCCGAGCAGCACGAAGTCGATGCCCCAGGTATCGATGCCGACAGTCTTCGGCACCGTGCCGCGGGACACGCATTTTTTCAGGCCCTCCTTCACCTCGCGGAACAGATGCTCCGTATCCCAGCAAAGGCGGCCGTTCTTTTTCTGCAGGCCGTTCTCGAAGCGGTGGATCTCTTCGAGGACGAGTTTTCCGTCTTCCGTGTGCGCCAGGATGTGGCGTCCGGAGGACGCGCCGATGTCGATCGCAAGATAATGATTCATCCGGTATCCTTTCCGTCAGGTCCGCCTTTTGTCAAAGCAGCCGCGCGAACACGCTCTGCAGCGT
This sequence comes from Lachnospiraceae bacterium, assembly GCA_017958935.1. The sequence goes on from JAGDBR010000333.1 coordinate 961, forward strand.
GACGGCGTTGCAGAACAGCAGAATGAAATACATATAGGACGCCTTTTGCTGCGGCCGCTCCGCGTCCGCTTTCCACAACACCTGCTTCAGCAGAAGGAACAGCGTGACCGCAACGCCCATGAACGGGAAGAAATACCGGCCCTGGAGCCCGTCGATCAGCTCCGCGCCGACCGGGGTCCATTGGACGTACAGGCTCGTGCAGATCAGCAGTATGCCGCCGGCGAGCGTCGCGATGAGCAGCAGCGTCTCGATGAGCTTCGGTCTCTTCACCGTCTCGCGGTTGAACAGCAGCAGGAACAGGAACAGGTTCCAGATCGGGAACCAGATCAGGTCCTGCATCTCGTCCAGACCGGCCACGCTCCGTCCCATCGCGTTCTGCAGCAGCGGGATCGAGGTATTCAGCGCTGTCCAGACGAGGGTCTTCATGTAGCGGAGCGGATTCGACAGCAGGTACTTCACCTGCGCGCCCGAATCGACGCCCGGCCGGTATTCGATCAGGAAGCCGACCGAATAGGAGAGCCACAAAAGGTTCAAAATCACGGCAAGCGCGAACAGGCCCGCCTTGAAGCCGATCGCGAGCTTCCGGCTGCTGAACAGTCTGTTCGGGATCAGGAAGATCAGAAGCAGCAGGACGATATAGACGATCTTGCACTGCGACAGGACGATGCCCATGACGGCAAGCCCGATCATCTGCCCCACCGTGATCTTTTCCGCCTTCTGCCACAAATGCAGGATCAGGGCTGTCCACAAAAGCGACAGTCCGATGATGAAGCCGTCCGGCGAGAGCGAGATCATCTCCTGCAGGCTGACCGGGAAGACCATGACGCAGAACATCAGTCTTCTGCCGAAGGGCATCCAGTACAGTGCGAGCATGCAGAGCACGTAGGACAGGATCATGCCGGCGATACGCCCGGCCGTGAAGACCTTCGACACGTTCATCGTGAAGAGCATGCCGACGCGGATGCCGGCCGCCTGCGCGATGTAATTGACCGGCGAATAAAGGGCCGTGTTCACGAACGTGATGGGCCAGATGTCGTTATAGTTCAGGATGCGCGCGGGGTCTTTAAAGAACAGGACGCCCGACGGCAGCCAGTCCCCGCCCCCGCCGTGCTCCTTCAGCATCAGCGGCAGCAGCCGCGACGTGGCGATCGAGAACGAGCGCGTGAAATGGGATTCCTCATCCGGCACCACGCCGTTCGGCAGGATCAGCGCATAGCAGATCAGCAGCACCGCCAGCAGCACGCCCATCATCAGCAGTTCGTCGCATTTCAGCAGGTGCATGACGAACAGTACGGCGGACGTTGCCAGCAGCACCCAGAAAAAAGAGCTGAACACGGCGTTCGCGGCGGGATCGCCGGCGCGCTCCAGAAGCGGCTGGAAAAAGCCCCTGTTCGCGTAGAACAGGACCAGCAGCGTAAGCACGAGCACAGCCAGCAGGATCTTATGCAAGTTCTCATTGGTGAGTTCGAAACGTTTCTTCATCATTCCCCGTTGATATCCTCTGTGACGGCGGGAGGACACTGCGCCCCGCACGTACACTGTGTTTTCGCCGCCCTTTTCTTCATCCACGCGTCGATGATCGCCTCGGCCTGTCGCATCGCCTTTCCGCGGTGGGAAATGCGGTCCTTCAGCTCCGACGGGATTTCGGCACAGGTCTTTCCGTACTCGGGCAGATAAAAGATCGGATCGTAGCCGAAGCCGTTCGTCCCGGCGGGTTCATGCGCGATGCGTCCCTCGAACGTTGCCTCTGTCACTTCTTCCGTCCCGTCCGGGAACCGCACGCCGATCGCGCAATGATACCTGCAGGTCCGCAGTTCGTCCGGGACGTCCTTCAACAGCGCCAGGAAATGGGCGTTCTTCACGTCATAGGGCGTGTCTTCGCCCAGATACCGCGACGAATAGATGCCCGGCGCCCCGCCCAGCGCGTCGACGCAGAGCCCGGAATCGTCCGCGAAGACGATCGTCTCCTCTTCCGGCGAGACGGGGATGCTCCGGCACTTCAGCAGGGCGTTCTCCGAAAAGCTCGTGCCGGTCTCATCGACCTCCATGCGGATGCCGAGCTCCTTCGCCGAATAGACGGGCAGCCCGTAGTTTTCGAGCATCCGCTCGAATTCCCTGACTTTTCCCGGATTACCGGTCGCTATCACTACTCTCATGCCGTTCCCTCTTCGGCGGCTTCGGACCCATGAACTCGTAGAGATAGGTCTTCAGCATGCCGTTGTAGATCTTTCTGTTCTTATCCGCCTTCCGGCCGATCATTTCCTCGGCCTTCTCATACGACGTGATCATGTACATCGACCAGGAATCGAGGGCCGAGAAGCGTTCGCCGAGCGTCCGGTAGATCGGCGGCAGCTCCGCGGCCTCGGCGATCCGCTCGCCGTACGGCGGGTTCGTGATCACGAAGCCGTATTTCTTCCGGTGGCTGAAATTCTTCACGTCCCGCGTCTCGAAATGGATGTATTCCGCGACGCCCGCGCGCTTCGCGTTCTCGCGGGACGCCCGGATGGCCGCCGGATCGATGTCGTAGCCCTGGATGTCGGTGTTCTGCGGGACGGTGATCTGTCCCATGGCCTCGTTGACCGCGTCATACCAGGCGCGCTTCGGGATCAGGTTCGTCCACTTCTCCGCCGTGAATTCGCGGTTCATGCCCGGTGCGATCCCGCAGGCCATCATGGCGGCTTCGATGCAAAACGTGCCGGAGCCGCAGAACGGGTCGACCAGGATCCTGTCCGGCCGCCACGGGGACAGCAGCAGGATCGCCGACGCCAGCGTCTCGGAGATCGGCGCCTTCACGGAATCCGTCCGGTAGCCCCGTTTGTGGAGCGATTCGCCGGAAGAATCGAGCCCGATCACGACCTCGTCCTTCAGGATGCTGATCCGGAGCGGATAATCGTTCCCCGTCTCGGGGATCACGTCGGTGCGGTACTGTGCCTTCAGCTTCTCGACGATGGCCTTTTTCACGACCGACTGGATGTCGGAGGGCGAGAAAAGCCGGCTCTTCACCGAATTCGCCTTCTTGACCCAGACACGTCCGTCCTGCGGGATGAAGGACGCCCAGTCGACGGAGCGGACCTTCTCGAAAAGCTCCTCGAAGGTCACCGCCCTGAACTGCGCGGCTTTCACCAGGATCCGCTCCGGCGTCCGCAGGAAAATGTTCGCGCGCGCGACGCCCGCCGGCTCCGCCTCGAACGACACCTTCCCGTCTTCGGTCTTCAGGACCGGATAGCCGAGCCCGGCGATCTCTCTTTTCAGGACCGCCTCCATGCCGAAGTGGCAGGGCGCGATCAGTTCATATGTTTCCGCCATTACTGATAAATGTCCATTTCCATGTGGAAATCCGTTTCTTTTCCGTTCATCAGCGCATTCTTGTAAATGCTCTTGTCGAACACGCCCAGAAGACCGACGGCGTCTGGCTCCTTCGCGCCGTAAACGTCGAAATTCACGGTATACTTGATGCCTTCCGTGACCTTGATCCCCGGCTTGAGGATGACGAGCTCCGCGTCGTAGAGCGTGCCCGCGCGGATCGTCTTTTCGTACAGGACGCGGTCGAACGTATCCTTCACGGTCACGACGATGAGTGCGTCCTCATACCCTTTCCGGAGCGCGACCGGGAACTTGATCTTCGAGATCTTCGTCCCGTAGGAGGTGAACGGCTGCGTCAGCGTTTCATCACCGCTCATCGTGATGATCACGTCGCGGCCGTCTTCGATGTACGCCGCATCGGGCGGGTCCATCGTCCTGAAGACGCACAGCAGGGACGGGATGATGAAGACCAGCAGGGCCGCCGTCCGGATCCGCGCCCAGAGCATCGTGTTCGCCGGCAGGTGCGTGTGGTCCTCTTCCATGTATTTCGGATGCTTGAAGATGCCGAACAGCAGGATCAGGCCGCCCAGCAGCGACAGGGC
>JAGDBR010000334.1 GCA_017958935.1 Lachnospiraceae bacterium
ATCGTATGCCGCGATCAGCGGAATGCAGCTCTCTCCGCCGAAATCGACGTAGGCTTCGTCAATGACGACGACGTTTCCGGGGTTCGACCGCAGGATCCGCTCGATCGCCGAAACAGGCAGCGCCTTTCCGGTCGGCGCGTTCGGATTCGCGATGAAGACCGTCTTCCCGATCCCCTCGTATTTTCCGGGATCGACCGAAAGGTCCTCTTCCAGTGGGATCTCTTCGTACGGCACGCCGTTCAAGCACGCGAACACCGGGTAGAATCCGTACGTGATATCCGGAAAGACCGCCGGGTGCTCCTCGTCGCAGAACGCCATGAACGCGAAGTTCAGCGCTTCGTCCGAGCCGTTCGTACAGACCACGTTCTCCGGCATCAGCCCGAAGGTGTCCGCCAGCGCCTGCCGAAGATCCCTGCATTCCGGATCGGAATACAGCTGCAGCGGACGCGTCTTTTCTGCCGCGAACGCCAGGGCGTCCGGCGACGGCGGGAACGGATTCTCGTTTGTATTCAGCTTGACGTACTGCATGTCCTGCGGCTGTTCGCCGGGCACGTAAGGCTCCAGCGTCCCGTATTTCCTGCTCAAAAACCGGCTCATGTCATTCCTCCGTCCGGATCAGTGCGCTGCGCGCGTGCCCGGACAGGCCTTCCTGTTCGGCGAACAGCGCGACGTCCTCAGCGACCGCGGCAAGCGCTTCCTTCGTATAATACGTGAACTGCGTCTTCTTCACGAAATCGTCGACCGAGAGCGGGCTTGCGAACCGCGCGGTGCCGCTCGTCGGGAGCGTGTGGTTCGGGCCGGCGAAATAATCGCCGAGCGCCTCCGGACAGTTCCTGCCCAGAAAGACCGAGCCCGCGTTCCGGATTTTTTCCAAATACCGGAAGGGATCGTCCACGCAGAGCTCCAGGTGCTCCGGTGCAAGCGCGTTGGCAATGCCGATCACGGCCTCCAGATCTTCCGCGACAATGATCTTCCCGTTGTTCTCGATCGAAGCGCGGGCGATCTCCTCCCGCGGAAGCAGGGCAAGCTGCCGCTCGATCTCTGCCTGCACGGCCTCGGCCAGCGGCATCGAATCGGTCACCAGCACGGCCGTCGCCATCCTGTCATGCTCCGCCTGCGACAGCAGGTCCGCCGCGAGGTGGCGCGGATCCGTCTTGCCGTCCGAGACGCAGAGGATCTCCGACGGTCCCGCGATCATGTCGATCGCGACCTTCCCGAAGACCTGCTTCTTCGCTTCCGCGACGAACGCGTTGCCGGGTCCGACGATCTTGTCGACGGCCGGGACCGATTCGGTGCCGTAGGCCAGGGCCGCGCTCGCCTGCGCCCCGCCGACCCGGAAGATCCGGTCGACGCCCGCGATCTTCGCGGCGGCCAGGATCGCCGGCGCGACTTTCCCGTCCTTCTGCGGCGGCGTCACCATGATAAGCTCCGATACGCCCGCAAGCTTCGCCGGGATCGAATCCATCAGCACCGTCGACGGATAGGCCGCCGTGCCGCCCGGCACGTAAAGCCCCGCCTTTTCGATCGGCAGGACCTTCTGCCCGATCACGACGCCGTTCTCTTCCTCGATCGAAAAGCCCGTCCGGACCTGGCGGCTGTGAAAGGAACGGATATGATCGGCAGCTTCCCGCATTACACTGTCAAGGTCAGAGGGGAGCTGTTCAAAGGCGGTTTCGATTTCCGCCTCCGTCACTTCCAGTTTTTCCCCGTCCCATCC
>JAGDBR010000033.1 GCA_017958935.1 Lachnospiraceae bacterium
GCCGACACGCTGACCGGCCTGTTCAAGGAAACGCTGCAGGAGTTCTGGGGCGACGCGGTCGAGATCGACGACGACGCGGCCCTGACGTGGATGCGCCAGCCGCATTACTACATGGGCCTGTACTCCTATGAATACAGCGCGGGCCTGACGATCGCGACGCAGGTGCTGAAGCGCATCGAGCGCGAAGGCGAGCAGGCGGTGGAGGACTGGAAGAAGGTCCTGGCGGCCGGCAGCACGCTGGATCCGGTCGGACTCGCAGCGCTCGCGGGCGTCGACATCACGACGGACGCGGCGCTGAAGGATACGATCGCCTACATCGGCAGCATCATCGACCATATCATCGAACTGACGGACGAACTGGAGCAGGAAAAGTAAGCTGCCGGTGATCCGGAAAAAAGAGCGGGAGCCTTCGGGCTCCCGCTTTGTGTTTCCGTCAGTTTTTGGTAGATCAGCCCGCTGCGGCCTTCGTTTCCCGCCGTTTCTTCAGCAAGTGGACCGTGTAAGGGATCTGCAGACAGAGCATACAGATCCAGCCTGCTGCGCACGCGTAGGCGACGCCCGTGATGCCCATGGAACGGATCAGGAGCGAAGTCACGATGACGCGGCCCGTGATCTGGATCAGCGTGCCGTAAAGCGTGACGCGCATGTTGCCCAGGCCCCGGAAGAAGCCCTGCAGGCCGTTCGTGAAACCGGGCAGGATGTAGAAGAAGGCCATGATCCCGAAGTACTTCATGCCTTCCGCAAGCGTCAGCTCGCTTTCGCTGAAAAGCGAGAGGAGCGGCCGGCGGAAGAGCAGGATCACCGCGCAGATGAAGACGTAGTAGAGCGTTTCGAGCGCAAGGCCCGTCCAGAGTCCCTGCCGGATGCGCTGTTCCTTGCCCGCGCCGTCGTTCTGCGCGCCGAAGGTCATCATCGCGTTCGAGATGCTGCGCTCCGGGACGAGCGCGAAGTCCTCGATCTTGCCGACCGCGTTGAAGGCCGCGATCGTGCTGACGCCGAGCGTATTGACCATGCCCTGGATGAAGAGCTTGCCGACCGGCTGCGAGCACTGCTGGAGCGCGGTCGCGCCGCCGTAGGACAGCGTCTTCAGGAAGAGATCCTTGTGGAAACGGAACTGTTCCCTGCCGATGTGCAGGACAGGCACTTTCCGGTAAACGTAAATGAGGCAGAACAGGGCGGAGAGCGCTTCGGCGATGACCGTCGCGAGCGCGGCGCCGACGACGCCCATCCGGAACACGGCGATGAACAGCAGATCCATCAGGATGTTCAGGACGGAAGAGACCGCAAGGAAGCGGACCGGCGTTTTCGAATCCCCGACGCTGCGGAGCGCAGCGGCATAAATGTTGTACAGGCAGGTGAACGGCATGCCGATGAAGATGATGCGAAGATACCGGACCGCATCGTCCAGGATCTCGTCAGGTGTCTTCATCAGCTGAAGGATCTTGCGCGAGAAGATCAGCCCGCCGACGAGCACGACGGCAGACAGGATGCCGCCGAGGATCAGCGACGTGCCCATCTCGTTCTTCAGCCGTACGTGGTCGCCCGCGCCGAAGCAGTTGCTCATGATGACCGACGCGCCGATGCAGGTGCCCGTGATGCCGAGGATCAGCAGGTTCATGACGGGATCCGCCGTGCCGACCGCGGCCAGCGCCGCATCGCCGGCGATCCGGCCGACGACGATCGAGTCGACGGCATTATACGTCAGCTGAAACAGATTTCCGAGAATGAGCGGGATCGCGAAGAAGATCAGGTGTTTCCAGATGTTCCCCTGCGTCATGTCCCGCGTTTTTGCGTTTTTCATGAGGATCCTCGCCGGATGATGATTGAAGTCCGATATCCTATTTATACCGATTATTACGCAAAAAAGCAATCAAAACAGGCGATTATGCGTGTTTTTGTGTGGCATTCGCCCTTGTTTTGGATTATAATGATACCGATCTGCAGCGATGCATGCATAAAGGAGAAACGTCATGACAGTGAAAGAAACGATCGATACATACGAAGAGCCGATGCTCGCGGCGCTCTCGCGCCTCGTGCGCCATAACTCGGTCCGCGGGGAAGAGAAGCCAGGCATGCCGTTCGGCGAAGGGCCGGCGGCCGCGCTGAAGGAAGCGCTTCAGATCGCGGAGGAGATGGGCTTTCATACCGTGAACCTGGATAATTACTGCGGCTACGCGGAAATGGGCGAAGGCAAGGACCTGATCGGCATCGCCGCACACCTGGACATCGTGCCGGCAGGCGACGGCTGGGATACGGATCCGTTCGTGATGACGCGGGACGGCGATCTCGTCTACGGCCGCGGCACGACGGATGACAAGGGGCCGGCCGTGGAATCTTTGTTTGCGATGAAGCTGCTGCGGGACGCGGGCATTTCGCTGAACAAGCGCGTCCGCCTGATCTTCGGGTGCAACGAAGAGACCGGGTCGCTCTGCATGGCGCATTACAATGAAGTCGAAGAACCGCTGACGCTCGGTTTCACCCCGGACGCGAACTTCCCCTGCATTTACGGCGAGAAAGGCCACATGGCGATGATCGCGAAGAGCAGGGACACGAAGATCCTGTTTATGAAAGGCGGATTCGTGACGAACGCGGTCTGTCACCGCTGCACGACCGTCATTCCGGCAGACGAAGTGTGCGCCGACGCGCTGCGCGCTTCTCTTGCGGAAACCCCACTCAAATCCTTCTCCGTCACGGAAGCGGACGGGAAGCTGACGATCGAAGCCGAAGGCGTCGCGGCGCACGCAAGCCTTCCGCTGCTCGGCGTCAATGCGGCCGGCTGCACGATGCAGGCGCTGGCTTCCGCCGGTTTCAAGGACGATTTCGTCGAATTCTACAACGCGCACATCGGCACGGCCTGCGACGGAAGCGGCGTCGGCCTGGACTTCAAGGACGAATACGGCGCCCTGACCTTCAATAACGGCATGGTCCTGACCGAGAACGGGGAGATCATCTGCACGATCGACATCCGCGTGCCGGTGACCGTCCGAAAAGAGCAGCTTGAGGAAGCGATGGCGCCTTATCTTGAGACGGAGCAGGGCAGTTTCAGGATCCTCCACATCGGAGATCCGCTGTTCTTCCCGCCGGATTCGCCGCTCGTGAAAGCGCTGCACCGGGCTTACGTCGACGTGACCGGCGATACGGTGCATCAGCCGATGGTCATCGGCGGCGGCACGTACGCGAAGGCCCTGCCGGGCATCATCGCGTTCGGCCCCGAGATGGCGGACAAGGATTACCGCATCCACAACGCGAACGAATTCATCGAAGTGTCCGGCATGAAGCAGGCCGTCGAGATCTACGCGAAGGCGCTGCAGAACCTGCTGGAACTGTAAGGATGCGCATCGGCGCAGACGCGGAGGAAGCATTCCATGGGCGGATTTGAGCATAAAACGGTCATCGGGACGGTCGGCGCGCACGGCATCGGGAAAGCGACGGCGGAAGCCTTCGAACGGGAAGGCGCAGACGTCGTCGTGATCGACAAGGCGCCGGGCAGTCATTACGTCGGAGACATCAGCAAGAAAGAAGTACTCGAAGCCTTCGCGTCATATGTGAAGGAACGCTTCGGGAAGGTCGACGTCCTTGTGAACAACGCGCGTCCGCTGATGAAGGGCATCGATGAATGCAGCTACGAGGAGTTCGGTTATGCGCTCGCGGTCGGCGTCACGGCGCCGTTCTACCTGACGAAACTATTGCTTCCGCTGTTTGCGCCCGGCGCTTCGGTCATCAACATTTCGTCGACGCGCGACCGCATGAGCCAGCCGCAGACGGAGAGCTATACCGCCGCGAAGGGCGGGATCGCCGCGCTGACGCACGCGCTGGCCGTGAGCCTTTCGGGCAAGGTCCGCGTGAATTCGGTCTCGCCGGGCTGGATCGACACGGCCTACACGGTCTATGAAGGCCCGGACGCCTACCAGCAGCCGGCCGGCCGTGTCGGCGATCCGGACGACATCGCGAACCTGATCCTCTTTCTGGCGTCCGAAAAAGCCGGTTTCATCACGGGTGAGAACATCGCCGTCGACGGCGGCATGACGAAGCTGATGATCTATCACGGCGACCACGGCTGGACGCTGGACGAAGGCCCCGGTGCGTGTTGACAAACAGGCGCCTTTATGCTAATTTGATTCTGTCCGAAAAGTCAGGACAGTACACATAATCTGATTTTCTATGCATCACAGAAAAGGAGACAGAACATGGGACTTTTTGACAAGCTTTTCTCGAAAGAAGTCATGAGCAAGATCGAGGAAGTGCAGAAGAAGGCCGAGGAAGCGATCGGCGGTGCGATCGACAAGATCCTGCCGGATGAGAAGAAGGCGGAAGAAGCGGTTCAACAGGCGCAGAACGCCGCCGAACAGGTGCAGGACACCGCCGGACAGGCACAGACTGCCGCACAGAACGCCGTTTCCGCCGCCAAGGAGCAGTTCGAGATCCTTGCGGACGCCGTCGGGTCCGAGATCGAGAACCGCGGATCAGCCGCTTATTTCAAGGAGGTCATCGAGAAGAACCTTTCCGGGACCGAAGTGAAATGCGGCGTCAGCCTGGAAGAGATCGGGGTTTCCGAGCCGAAGCGGAACGAGCCGCCCACAGCCGTCGTTTACAAAGACGGCGCGCCCGCTGCCGTTCTGTACATCGTGAAGAAGAACTCTTACAGACGCGAGTGCTATACCTTCGCCATGGCAGCCTGCAAGGCGGCAGGCATTCCGGCGCTCCGCTTCATGGAAGAGTTCCGCAATGATCCGGGTTATGTAGCCGGACGTGTTGATGCCGTTCTGAAATAACGGGAAGCGTCGGGCTTTAACAATAGAGAACAGAGGGAAAGCATGTATCATGCCCTGTGAAGAATCCAGCGCGGTCTGCAGCCTTCGGGCATTGTTGCAGGCAATGGGCCGCGTACGGTTCCGTTTTGCCGGATGCCGGCAATCAAAGCCGATTCCCTCTGTTCTCTTTTTATGAAGCGGGATGCCGTGCGGGAACTGCTCCGTGCGGCATTTTTACAAGGTGGAAAGGCAAGCCATGTCACTTCTGGAAGCGCTCGGCGATCATTCGGTCTGGGAAGGATACCTCGCCGAAAAGCGCGAAGGACGGCATCTGACGAAATGGGAAGACGCTGATCTTTCGAAGCTGATCGAAAACCGGGAATATGAGCCTGTGGTCCGGCGTCTGCTGGACGGCGGGCGCTTTTCCGTGCCTGAAAAGAAGGCGGTCCAGAAGATCGATTCGCAGAAGAAACGCATCGTCTATGTGTTCCCGCGTGAAGAGAACCATGTGCAGAAGCTGCTGGCGTTCCTGCTGATCCGCAAATACGATTCCTGCTTTTCCGAAAACCTGTATTCTTTCCGCGTGCGCTACGGCGCCGGCCGGGCGGTGCAGCGTCTGCTGTGCGTCCGGGACCTGCGCAAAAAGTATACCTACAAAGCGGACATCAGCAATTACTTCAATTCCGTCGACACGGCGCGCATGCTCCGGATCCTGGAGCGCGTCCTGGCCGACGATCCCGCGCTGTTTCGTCTGTTTTCCGTCACGCTGTCGGACCGTTCGGCCTATCAGGACGGTGAACTGATCGAGGAGGACAAGGGCGTCATGGCGGGCTCTCCGCTGGCCGTTTTCTGCGCGAACCTGTATCTGGACGATCTGGACAGGTCGTTCGCGGACGGAGCGGTCCTGTATGCGCGCTATTCGGACGACATCATCGTTTTCGCGGATACGGAAGAGGAGCGGGAGGAGGCAGCGCGGCAGATCGCAGCGTCCCTGAAGGCGCACGGGCTGTCCGTGAATGCGGAGAAAGAATTCCGCACCGCGCCCGGCGAAAAATGGACCTTCCTGGGCTTCAGCTATGAGAACGGCGTCGTCGACGTCGCGCCGGTGTCCGTCGAAAAGCTGAAGGCGAAGATGCGGCGGCGCGCCCGCGCGATCAAGCGCTGGCAGATCCGGAAGAACGCGACCGGCGTGAACGCGGCGACGGCCTTCATCCGCAGCATGAACCGCAAGTTCTTCTCGGCGGACTCGAGTCATGAGCTGACGTGGACGCGATGGTATTTCCCGCTGATCACGACGGACAAGACACTCGGGGAACTCGATCATTACATGCAGTACTGGGTGCGGTACCTCGTTTCCGGCCGTCACCGGAAGGGCAATTACAGGTTCCGCTACGAGGAGATGAAGAAACTGGGCTACGAAAGCCTCGTCCATGCCTGGTACGAAGGAAAGACCGCGCCGGAAAAAGAAGCATCCGGCGAAGCGGCACGGAAAGGGGAAGAAAACAGTGAATGACGGATTTGAACGGTTCGACATGCAAAAAGAACCGAAAAAGTGCAATCCGTTCCTGAAGCCGGTCATATTCGCCGGCAGTCTGCCGGCAGTCTTGAGCCACAGGACGAAGATCCGGAAGCACGGCATGAAGGGCGTCAAGCCGCCGTATATCCTGCTCGGGAACCACAACGCGTTCTTCGACATGAACGTTTCGGCGATCGCGACTTTTCCGCATTTTGCGAACTATATCGTTGCGATCGACGGCTACATCGGGCGCGAAGGACTTCTGCGGAGCATCGGCTGCATCTGCAAGCGGAAATTCACGGACGACCTGATGGTGATCCGTCATATCGGGACGGTCCTGAAACAGGGCGGCATCGTCGGTCTGTATCCGGAAGCGCGGTACTCCCTCTGCGGGACGACGGCCGTCCTGCCCGAATCGCTCGGCAAGCTCTGCAAGATGATGGGCGTCCCGGTCGTCACGCTGATGACGAAGGGGCATCATGTCACCCACCCGTTCTGGAATACCCGGCACGACCGGCACGCAAAACCGACGGAAGCCGACATGCGGGTGCTTTTCACGCCGGAAGACCTGAAGGCGCTGACGCCGGACGAGGTCAATGACCGGATCGTCGAAGCGTTTCAATATGACGATTTCCGCTGGCAGCTTGAGAACAGGATCCCCGTCCGGTGCAAGGACCGCGCGGAGGGCCTTGAAAAAGTACTCTATCAATGCCCGCACTGCAACACGGAGTTCCGGATGGAAGCGAAGGGGACCGTATTGCGCTGCACGCACTGTAATAAATCCTGGACGATGACCGAATACGGCGCGCTGGAGGCCAATGAAGGCGAGACGGAGTTTGCGCACATTCCGGACTGGTACGAATGGGAACGGGAGAACGTCCGCAGGGAAGTCGAAGCCGGCACCTACTCCAGCGGCGTGCTGCCGGTGCACGTGGACACCCTGCCCAACGCGAAGAAGTACATCCGCCTGGGCAACGGGACCATGGTCCACGACATGAACGGATTCACGGTGCGGGGCACCGACGTGGACGGGGATCCCTTCGAGATGGTGAAGCCGGTCCCCAGCCTCTACTCCTGCCACATCGAGTACGAGTATCTGGGCAAATACGGGGACTGCGTGGACCTGAACACGCTGGAGGACACCTGGTACGTCTACCCCGAGAGCGGAGACTTCTCCATCACCAAGATGGCCC
>JAGDBR010000335.1 GCA_017958935.1 Lachnospiraceae bacterium
GACGAAGAGACCGGAGCCGGGACCGCTGCGGAAGAGACCGCGTCCGGTCAGAAGGGCGGCAAGGGCCGCGAAATGCTGGACAAGCTCCGGCATCTGTTCATCGAGACCGACCGCGGCGAGCGGGCGCTGGCGCTTGTGCTGAAGTACATCGGAAAGATCCTGAAGTCGGCATTGCCGCGGAAGGGCACCGGCTACGTGCGCTTCGGCTTCAGCGAGCCCGACGTGACGGGCAAGGTGCTGGCCGTTCTGTGCGCGGCTTTCCCGCAGAAAAAGCGCGGGATCCGGCTTCGTCCGGAATTCCTGGAATCCTGCTTCGAATGCGACGTGACGTTCGAAGGAAGGCTGATCCTCGGCTGGCTCGTGATCCTGCTTCTCGTTCTGGCGCTGAACCGGGACGTGCTCTACGTGATCAAAAAACTGCGTTCCAAATGATCTTTTGTTCCAATACACGATACGCGCGTCGAACCGCGCAGGGAGGTTACCATGGCTGACAAAAACACATTTGATTCTTCCGTAAGGGCGCTTCTGGACGGACTGGACGGATTCGTCTCCACGAAAACGGTCGTCGGAAACGCGCAGACCGTTAACGACTGCACGATCATTCCGTTCATGGACGTGTCGCTCGGCGTGGGCGCAGGGTCCGTCGCGGGCTCCGGCAGCACCGCGGGGGGCGGCATGGGCGCCAAAATGTCTCCGAGCGCGATCCTGATCGTCCAGAAGGACGGCGCGGTGAAACTGATCAACGTCAAGGGCGAGGACACGGTCGTGAAGGTGCTCGACATGGTGCCCGACGTCATCGACCGCATCAAGGGCGTGCGCGTGAAGAAGGACAAGGAAGTCGATAAGAAGGTCGAGGAGATGCGCTCAGACGTGCGCGTCACCGCGGATCCCGAAGATTTCAAGGAATAAGCGTTCTTCCTGTACGGATCCGGGCGTTCCCGGACACAATATGTACGGAATATGGGCCGGCAAACCGCAAAATACGGTTTTTCCGGCCCGTTTTCTATGGACACGGGGCCGAAAACTGGTATAATGATTTTGGTTTTGTGATTGACAAACCCGCGTGAAGGGTGTATGATGACATCAATCGAACAATTGTTCTGTTTTCGGAGGAAAAGATGGATCAGCAGGATAAGTTGAAAGCATTGGAAGCGGCGATCGGACAGATCGAGAAAACATACGGCAAGGGCTCCGTCATGCGGCTCGGAGAAGGTTCCGGGATCGCGGTCGAAGCCGTTCCCACGGGCTGCCTGAGCCTGGACGTCGCGCTCGGCGTCGGCGGCTTCCCGAAAGGCCGCGTCATGGAGATTTACGGACCGGAATCTTCCGGCAAGACGACCGTGGCGCTGCATATGGTCGCCGAAGTCCAGAAGCGCGGCGGCATCGCCGGCTATATCGACGCGGAGCACGCGATGGACCCCGTCTACGCGCGGAACATCGGCGTCGACATCGATAATCTTTACATATCCCAGCCGGATTCCGGCGAACAGGCGCTCGAGATCTGCGAGACGATGGTGCGTTCCGGTGCCGTCGACATCGTGATCGTGGACTCTGTCGCGGCTCTTGTACCGCGCCAGGAGAACGAACGCGAGATGGGAGATGCGCACGTCGGTCAGCAGGCGAGACTGATGTCCCAGGCCCTGCGCAAACTGACTGCAGTGACTTCGAAGACGAACTGTTCGATCCTTTTCATCAACCAGCTGCGCCAGAAGATCGGCGTCATGTACGGGAATCCCGAGACGACGACCGGCGGCATGGCACTGAAGTTCTATGCTTCCGTCCGCATGGACATCCGCCGCGTGGAA
>JAGDBR010000336.1 GCA_017958935.1 Lachnospiraceae bacterium
CACCGCCGACGAAGAAGCCTGCGCGGCCGCGTTGCCGGACATCGACGTCACGATCGGCTACGAAGACAATACGCAGCAGGTCTACCTGAACGGCGCGAACGTCTCGGGGCTGATCCGGACGCAGGAAGTCGGCGAAGCGGCATCGAAAACGTCCGCCTACGGTGCCGTCCGCGAAAAACTGCTGAACCTGCAGCGCGGGCTGGCGAAGAAGAACGACGTCCTGATGGACGGGCGAGACATCGGCACCGTGATCCTGCCGGACGCAACCGTGAAGATCTTTCTCACGGCCTCCGTCTACGTCCGCGCGAAGCGGCGTTATGACGAACTGGTCGCGAAGGGCGAGCAGACCGACCTTCATACGGTCATCCGGGAGATCGAAGAGCGGGACTACCGCGATTCGCACCGGGAGGTCGCGCCGCTGAAGAAAGCGGAAGACGCGGTGGAAGTGGATTCGTCGGACCTGAATGTCGACGAAGTCGTGGACAAGATCATTGACATCATCAAGAGGAAGACAGCAAATGGAGATCAAAGTCGCTAAGACGGCAGGCTTCTGCTTCGGCGTGGAACGCGCCGTGACGAAAACGGAGCGGATCGCGCAGAGCTTCTGCGGTCCGGTCTATACATTCGGACCGATCGTCCACAACAAGGAAGTGATGCGGCATCTCGCGGAATTCGGCGTCGAAGAGCTGAAGGACGAGAAGGAACTGGATGCGCTGGGCGGCGGGACGGTCATCATCCGGGCGCACGGCGTGACGCGCGCGCTCGAAGAGAAGCTTCGCCGGATGCGCTTCAACGTCGTCGACCTGACCTGTCCGTTCGTGAAGAAGATCCATGAGATCGTGCAGGAACAGGGGCGTCAGGGCGTGCCCGTCGTGATCTGCGGAGACGAAAAGCATCCGGAGGTGCAGGGCATCATCGGGTGGTGCGAAGGACCGTATCACGTCATTTCGGAGCCCGAAGACGTGGCCGGACTGCCGTTTAGGCCGGACGAGCCCTTCTGCATCGTTTCCCAGACGACATTTAATCACGAAAAATTTAAAAAAATCATTGAAATTGCGGATTCTTTGTACTATAATTTCTCCAAATTGGATACTGTGTGCCTAGCCACGCAGGAGAGACAGGAAGAAGCCGAAAAACTGGCGCAGGAAGTGGACTGTATGCTTGTGATCGGTTCGAAGGAATCTTCCAATTCTCGGAAGCTGTTTGAGATCTCTCAGATGAGATGTAACCGCACCTATTTCATCGAAAACGCCGATGAGATCACGTGCCAGATGTTCGATCATGTCGACTGCATAGGGATTACAGCAGGGGCGTCCACCCCAAAGACTACTTTAAAGGAGGTTCAAAATCATGTCCGAAAGTTTTGAACAGATGCTGAATGAGTCTTTTAAGACCATCCGCAACGGTGAAGTCGTTAAGGGCACCGTGATTGCAGTTAAAGACAATGAGATCGTGGTAAACATCGGCAACAAGCATGACGGCGTAATTGCAAAGAATGACTTCACAAATGATCCGAGCGCAGATTTGAATGAGCTCGTGAATATCGGTGACGAGATCGAGGCGAAGATCGTCCGCGTGAACGACGGCGACGGCCTGGTCCAGTTATCCACCCGCAGGATGCGCTCCGAGCGTGTTTCGCAGGTCCTTCAGGACGCTTTTGAGAACAAGACGGTCGTCAAGGCTGTCGTCGACGAAGTCGTCAAGGGCGGCGTGACCTGCACGATCGATGAAGTAAAGGTCTTCATCCCGGCGTCTCTGGTGAACGACACCTTCGAGCGCGACTTAAGCAAGTATCAGGGTCAGGAGATCGAATTCTACATCACCGAGTACAACCCGCGCAAGCACCGCGTCATTGGCGACCGCAAGCAGCTCGTCGTGACCGCGAAGGAAGAAGCCCTGAAGGAAGTCCTTTCCAAGATCCAGGAAGGTGACGTCGTGGAAGGCACCGTCAAGAACGTGACCGATTTCGGCGCATTCGTCGATATCGGCGGCGCAGACGGCCTGCTGCATGTCTCCGAAATGGGCTGGGGCCGCATTACGAATCCGCGCAAGGTCCTGAAGACCGGCGAAGTCGTCCGCGTCTACATCAAGGGCATCGACGGCACGAAGATCGCGCTGTCGAAGAAGTTCCCGGATGAGGATCCGTGGGCGGATGCCGAGACGAAGTTTGCCGTCGGCAATGTCGTGACCGGCAAGGTCGCGCGTCTGACCGATTTCGGCGCTTTCGTCGAACTGGCGCCCGACGTGGACGGCCTGCTGCATGTCTCCCAGATCCAGCGCGAGCGCGTCGAGAAGCCCTCTGACGTGCTGACCAGGGGTCAGGAAGTCACCTGCAAGGTCATCGAGATGGATCCGGATGCGAAGAAGATCTCCCTTTCCATGAAGGCCCTTCTTCCGAGACCGGAGCGCAAGCCGCGTCCGGAACGCAGACGCCGCGAGAATCCGATGGAGAACGCGGACGGAACGTTCAACATTGATGCTTACATCGCCGCGAACCCGCTGGAAGATGAGAAGCCTGTGAAGGAAGCCGTCGAAGCAGCGGAAGAGAAGGCGGAAGAAGTCGTCGTGAAGGCTGAAGAGACTGTCGAAGCAGTCGAAGACAAGGTCGAAGAAGCCGTCGCGAAGGCAGAAGAAGCTGTCGAAGAGAAGACGGAAGAAGTCGCGAAGGCCGTTGAGGCCGTCGAAGACAAGGCCGAAGAAGTCGAGAAGGCTGTCGAAGCCGTCGAAGAAGCGGTCAAGCCGTAAGCTTAAGCACAGCGTCGCTTTAACCCAAACGGCCCCGGGGCAGAACGCTCCGGGGCTTTTTTCATCAGGAGGGGCAGCATGATCAGAAAAGCGGTCGGGAAAGACATTTCGGGACTGGCGAAGCTTCTGTACCAGGTGCAGGACGTCCACGCAAAAGGGCGGCCGGACCTGTTCAAAAGCGGCGGCCGGAAATACACGGACGCCGATCTGGAGGTCCTTCTGGAAGACGCCTCGCGGCCGGTCTTCGTGTCGGTCGATGAGAACGGATCCGTCGAGGGCTATGCGTTCTGCATCCTTGAACCGGTGCCGGAGGGTCCGTCCCTGCAGCCCGTAAGAACGCTGTATGTCGACGATGTCTGCGTGGATGAAGACAAACGCCGCCGCCATATCGCGACCGCGCTCTACGAATACGTCCGCGCATTCGCGAAAGAGAACGGATGTGATCGCATCACGCTGAACGTCTGGACGATGAATCCGCCGGCGCAGCGCTTTTACGAAAAAATGGGCATGGAGCCTTTGAAGATCACGATGGAAGAGCGCCTGTGAGCGCGAAAAAAGACCGGACAGGCATGCTGTCCGGTCTTTTTTGTCGAACGCCGGCTTTTCAGACCGAGCGAAGCGTTTCTTCAAGATATGCGCCAAGCATTGCTTCCGAGAACTGGACGAAGCCGGCTTTGTCGGTACGTGCGGCCCTGAACACCGGCGAAGCGGTATGCGGCAAGGCGGGCAGGAAGACGCCGTCCGCCTTCGTGTAGCAGGTGTCCTTCGTCGCCTGCTTCCGGTAATGCGGATCGACGAAGGACGCGACTTTCTTATGGATCGCGGTATCTTCGACCGGCAGATAATAATAGTCTTTCCAGTCCGGGTAGAAGTATTTCAGCGTGCCGAAGAAACAGGGGATCCTGAACGAAAGCTCGCCGTTTTCGATCTTCAGCCGCGCGCCTTCAAGCGTTTCGTAAGACAGCGGCGCAGGGAAGGCGTCCCGCAGTTTCGCGACCGCGAAGAGCTCCGATCCGGACGCGGAGAACCAGTGCTCGCTGACGTCAAGCGCAGGCCGGTCGAGCAGGTCGCAGTAATTCAGGACCGGCAGGATCTTCAGCATGCCTTTCAGGTCGTCTTCGTTGTGCAGGAGGAAGAGGCGCATCAGGCGCTCGTCCTTCGTCTGCGTGTATTGCTGATAGATCTCGATCAGTTCGCCGCCCGAGAACCGGTCTTCCCGGAAAATGCCGAGAAAGCGTTCGACCGTTTTCAGCCGCAGGTTCGGCAGGCCGAAGAAGCGCTTTTTCTTCCGGAGCTGCTTCAGTATGTCGAACGACGCAGGCGTGTCGAAGGCGTGTGCATAGCCGTATTGTTCGGCCGCTGATTTGAGATACGGCAGGTCGAACGTGTCGCCGTTGAAATGCACGAGGACGTCGAAACGCCGGACGAGACCGTCGAAAGCGCGCAGCATGTCCAGCTCGTCCGACAGCGATTCGGCGAGCCACTGGACGAACTGCCAGCGCCCGTCCTCCCGGTACAGACAGCCGATCAGGTAGAGCGAGGACGCGTAGGGCGACAGGCCGGTCGTTTCGATGTCGAAAAACAGGAGTTTTCCGGGATCGCCGAGCCGGCTCAAGTCATACTGACAGGGAATATCCAGTTCTTTACGGACTGTGATCATGAGCCTATCTTACTTTCGCACGCGCGGAAAGTCAATCGGAATCCGTGCGGCGAAAGGCGCGAAGGCCGGCCCCCGGCAGTTCCGGATCCCGGCCGGTCCCTTGATCATTCAAAATCAAGATACGGATTGCTTTATCGGCCCGGATACTATATAATGTGATAAACTGAATCATTCTGTGCCGGCATCGGCCGGCATCAGCGGGACGGAGGAGAAGATGATCTCTCATTTGCGCGGAGAATTGACTTATATTGCGGAGAACCGGGTCGAGATCGACACCGGCGCCGTGGCGTTCGAAGTCCAGGTGCCGATGTCCGTCATCGACAGGCTGCCTGGGATCGGGAGCCCTGTCGAGCTCTATACGTACCTGAACGTCAAGGAAGACGAGATGAGCCTGTTCGGCTTCGCGAACCGGGACAGCCTCGACATGTTCAAGATGCTGATCACGGTCTCGGGCATCGGACCGAAGGGCGCGCTCGGGATCCTTTCTTCGATGTCGCCGTCCGACATCCGCTTCGCGGTACTTTCGCAGGACGTGAAGGCGATCTCGAAGGCGCCGGGCATCGGCGCGAAGACCGCGCAGCGCCTGATCATCGAGCTGAAGGACAAGGTCTCGCTCTCGGACGGCTTCGACCATCTGAATGACAGCGATTCGCCCGCGGCACAGACTGCGGACACGGCGGAAAAGTCCGAAGCCGTCATTGCGCTGACGGTCCTGGGCTACAGCAATACGGACGCCTACCGCGCCGTCCAGAGCGTCGACGCGGCGGGAAAGACGACAGAAGAGATCCTGAAGGAAGCGCTGAAGCGCATCGGAAGGTAAGAAGGATAAAAGATGCAGAAACGGATCATTACGACGGAAGAGACGATCGAAGATCAGGTCATCGATACGAATCTCAGGCCGCAGAAGCTGAACGACTACATCGGTCAGGAAAAACTGAAGGAAACGCTGAAGATCTACATCGAAGCGGCGAAGGCGCGCGGCGAACAGCTCGACCACGTGCTTTTGTACGGACCTCCCGGACTCGGCAAGACGACGCTCGCGAACATCATCGCGAACGAGATGGGCACGAACATGAAGGTGACGTCCGGCCCGGCGATCGAGAAGCCCGGCGAACTCGCCGCGATCCTGAACAATCTGCAGGAGAACGACGTGCTGTTCATCGATGAGATCCACCGGCTGAACCGGCAGGTCGAAGAGGTGCTGTACCCGGCCATGGAAGACTTCGCGATCGACATCGTGATCGGCAAGGGACCGGCGGCGCGCTCGATCCGCCTGGACCTCCCGAAATTCACGCTCGTCGGCGCCACGACGCGCGCGGGCCTTCTGACCGCGCCGCTGCGCGACCGCTTCGGCATCATTCACCGCATGGAATTCTATACCGTGCCGGAGCTCGAAGAGATCGTGAAACGCTCGGCATCCGTGCTGAAGGTCGACGTGGACGAGGATGCCGCGACCGAGATCGCGCGCCGTTCGCGCGGCACGCCGCGGCTTGCGAACCGTTTCCTGAAGCGCATCCGTGATTTCGCACAGATCCGCGGCGACGGCCGCATCACGAAGGACCTGGCGGACCGGGCGCTCGACCTGCTGGAAGTGGACCGGCTCGGCCTCGACGTCGGCGACCGGAAGATCCTGAAGCTGATCATCGAGAAGTTCGGCGGCGGTCCGGTCGGACTGGACACGCTGGCCGCGGCGCTCTCGGAAGACGCCGGCACGCTCGAAGACGTTTACGAGCCGTATCTTTTGCAGAACGGATTCATCATCCGTACGCCGAAGGGCCGCATGGTGACGGAACTGGCGTACGGCCATATGGGCTATCAGAAGCCCGAGAACTGACCGGAAATGCCGGGCGGGCCCTGTGCCGTGCCCGGCATTTGATCACGGCCGGCGGGATCAGACATGAAGAAATGTGAACTGTTATCCCCTGCGGGGTCATATGAAGTCTTCAAGGCCTGCATCGCGGCGGGCGCGGACGCGGTCTACATGGGACTGCCGAAGTTCTCCGCGCGCGCTTACGCGGAGAACGCCGAGACGCATTCCTACGTCGAGGCGATACGCTATGCCCATCTGCACGGAAAGAAGCTGTACTGCACGATCAATACGCTGATGAAGGAGCAGGAACTGTACGGCGAGCTTTACGACATCGTGAAGCCGCTGTATGAAGCCGGACTGGACGGCGTGATCGTCCAGGACATCGGCGAGATGCGCTTTCTGCACACGCATTTTCCGGACCTGCCGCTGCATGCGTCGACGCAGGCGACAGTCGTCGGCCCGGACGCGGTGCCGTTCCTGCGTTCGCTAGGCATCAAACGGATCG
>JAGDBR010000337.1 GCA_017958935.1 Lachnospiraceae bacterium
AGCAGGCGAAGGAGGACGACGACCTGACAGGCGTCGGCTTCTTCCGGTTCCTGACCGGCCTGGTGAAGCATTTCGACGAGGAGAAGGACGGGCTCATTGAGAAGCTGAACAGCCTGCGCGCCCAAATCTTTACGCAGAAGAACGCGCTGATCTCCCTGACGGCCGAGGAAAGCGCTTATGAGCGGATCGCGGCCGCGGCGTGCAGTTTCCTGAAGACGCTGCCGGAAGGCGAAGCCTGCGCGAGGACGCGGAAGAACCGCGGCTATGCGATGGAGAAGCTGAACGAAGGCTTCACGACGGCCTCCCAGGTCCAGTACAACGCCTGCGGCGGGAACTACCGGGCGGCGGGTTTTGACTACAACGGAACGCTCCTCGTGTTCCGGACGCTGATGCACAGCGAATACCTGTGGCTGAATCTGCGCGTCAAGGGCGGCGCGTACGGCTGCGGCGCGGTCGTGCGTTCGAACGGGGAACTGGCGTTCACCTCCTACCGGGATCCGAACCTGGAGGCGTCTTACGGGATCTACGCGAAGATCCCGGAATACCTGCGGACGCTGGAGCTGGACGACCGCGACATGACGAAATACATCATCGGCACGGTCTCCGACCTTGACGCCCCGCTGAATCCTTCGGCGAAGGGCGCGCGGGCGTTCGGCATGTACCTGACGGGACGGACGGACGAAGACGTGCAGAAAGAGCGCGATGAGGTGCTCTCGGCCGACGTCAGGGCGCTCCGTGCGCTGGCGCCGCTCGTCGAGGCGGTCCTCGCAGGCGAAGCGCGCTGCACGGTCGGCGCGCAGCAGAAGCTCGAAGAGGCGAAGGACCTGTTCGGGACACTGGAGAATCTGGCATAACGGACAGACCGCCACATTGAAGAATCTGGTATGACGGACAGACCGTCGCGCCCGAAAAACAGGCGCAAGGAGCGAGGGAATTAAAATGAGCACTACGAAATCAGGCTTCGTCAGCATCATCGGCCGCACGAACGTCGGCAAGTCGACGCTGATGAACCACCTGATCGGACAGAAGATCGCGATCACCGCGAACCGGCCGCAGACGACCCGGAACCGTATCCAGACCGTCTACACGGACGTCCGCGGTCAGATCGTGTTCCTGGACACGCCGGGCCTGCACAAGGCGCAGACGAAGCTCGGCGATTACATGGTGAAGGAAGCGAACAAGACGATCCCGGAGGCGGACGTGATCCTGTGGCTCGTCGAGCCGGAACCGTACGTCGGCCGGACCGACACCCAGATCGCGGAGAAACTGAAGGGGCTGAAGATCCCGGTCATCCTGATCGTG
Source organism: Lachnospiraceae bacterium (assembly GCA_017958935.1). The sequence continues at coordinate 1,303 of JAGDBR010000337.1, forward strand.
AACAAGACCGACACGGTCGAAAAAGACGTTGTCCGGCAGACCGTCGAGGCCTACGGGGGACTGATGGGTTTCGCGAAGATCCTGACGGTCTCGGCGCTCCGTTCGGTCAACACCTCGAAGGTCCTCGACGCGATCTTCGACCTGCTGCCCGAGGGGCCGCTGTATTACGACGAGGAGACGGTCACCGACCAGCCGGTCCGGCAGATCGTGGCCGAGATCGTGCGCGAGAAGGCCTTGAGGAATCTGAAGGACGAGGTGCCGCACGGCATCGCCGTGACGACGGATTCGATGAAGCAGCGGAAGAACGGCATGTGGGACATCGAGGCGACGATCACCTGCGAACGCGAGTCCCATAAGGGCATCATCATCGGGAAGGGCGGTTCGATGATCAAATCGATCGGCCATGACGCGCGCATCGACGCGGAGACCCTGCTGGAGGACCGCGTGAACCTGAAGCTTTTCGTGAAGGTCCGCCCGAACTGGCGGGATTCCGACGCGATGCTGAAGAACTTCGGCTATTTTGAGAACAAGGACCTGGGGAACGGATGACGGATTCGATGGAGGTCACGGGGATCGTGCTGTCCGCGATGCCGATGGGCGAGGCGGACCGGCGCGTATTGCTGCTGACGAAGGAAATGGGCAAAATATCGGCGTTTGTGCGCGGGGCCAGGAAGCCGACGTCTTCCATGGTCGCCGCGACGCGTCCGTTCGCCTTCGGGACCTTCGAAGTCCATCCGGGGAAGAGCGCGTACACGGTGCAGAAGAGCGACATTGCCGAGTATTTCGAGGATCTTTCGAAGGACATGCCGAAATACGCCTACGGCTGCTATTTCCTGGAGCTGGCCGGATACTTTACCCATGAGAACGCGCCCGCGGGCGACGTGCTGGAGCTGCTGTACTACAGCCTCCGGGCGCTGCTGAATCCGAAGATCCCGGACAGGCTCGTCCGGCGCGTCTTCGAACTGAAGATCCTGGCACTGGAAGGCGTCGTGCCGGATTTCGGGGCCTGCGTGAAATGCGGGAAAGAGATGACCGAGGCCGTTTTCCTGCCCTCGATGATGAACGCCGTCTGTGCGGACTGCGGGAACAGGGGCGCCGGCAACGCGCCTTCGTCCTACCGGCCCGCGGGGCTCCCGCTTTCAAAAAGCGCGCTGTACGCTTTGCGGTTCGTCCTGGCGACGCCGTCCCCGAAGCTGTATACGTTTTCGTTAAGCGGCGAAACCTTCGGTCAGATCGCGCCTGTCGTCGAAAAACTCTGCGAGACGAACGTGGACAGGCCGCTGAAAGCCCGGGAAATGCTGGCGGTGCTGGCTGCGGGCGACTGATGAAGCGCTTTGCCGCGGATCGGAGAAAAACCCTCTTGAAAACAGCCCCTCACTGCGGTAAAATACATAATTAGGTCATTATGTGCCTCAGGCACAGAATAATACAGAAGGGATCCATTACCCATGAAACAGAGACGTTTACTCGCAGCGGCCCTGCTGCCCGTACTGCTCATCACGATGCTTTCCGGCTGCAAGCACAACACGTCGAACGCGTTCGGCGAAGTCACGGACAGTCTGTATCTGTTCCGCGACCTCGCGATCGAGGACCTGGTGTTCTCCGATTTCGACACGTCGAAGTACGACGCGGACGAATTCAAGGGCTTCCTGCAGGAAGACATTGACAAATACAACGAGACGCACGATTTCGTGAAGCCGGAGGAGGTCCCGCTCCTGGAAGGCGAGACGACCTTCGAGCCGGCGATCACGGTGCCGATCGCGATCGCGAAATGCGCCGCGGACAAGAACGTCCTCGACCAGCGCCTGGTCTACGCGAACGCGCAGGACTACATGAATTACAACGGGGAAGAGATCCTCAAACGGGGCGGCGACCACATGTATACCGGCACGCTCGCGCTCGTGGACAGCTCGATCCTGACGACGCCGTATACGGATAAGAAGGGCAAGGAAATCAACATCAGCGACCTCTGCCAGAAGGACGACGCGGGAACGTACCGCTACATCGCGGTGAATTTCCGTTCGGTCGTTTACGGCGACGGCTACATCGTGGCGTACTCGCAGGGCGGTGAATACGACGAAGCCGGGAACTGCGTGAAGGTCCCCGGGAACGGCCGCGAAGTGGTCGTGATCTACAAGTCGGAAAAGAAGTAAGGGGAGAGCATTCATGGAAAAGACAATGGACAAGATCGTCGCGCTCTGCAAGGGCCGCGGCTTCATTTATCCGGGCTCCGAGATCTACGGCGGCCTGGCGAACACGTGGGATTACGGCAACCTCGGCGTCGAGCTGAAGAACAACGTCAAGCGCGCCTGGTGGCAGAAATTCATTCAGGAATCGCCGTACAACGTCGGCGTCGACTGCGCGATCCTGATGAATCCGCAGACCTGGGTCGCCTCCGGCCACCTCGGCGGCTTCTCCGATCCGCTGATGGACTGCCGCGAGTGCCACGAGCGCTTCCGCGCGGACAAGATCATCGAAGACTACATGGCCGAAAAGGGCATCGTCCCGGAGCACAGCATCGACGGCTGGACGTCCGAGCAGATGTCCGCCTACATCGAGCAGGAGAACATTCCGTGCCCGAGCTGCGGCAAGCACAATTTCACGGATATCCGTCAGTTCAACCTGATGTTCAAGACCTTCCAGGGCGTTACGGAAGACGCGAAGAACACCGTCTATCTGCGGCCCGAGACCGCGCAGGGCATCTTCGTCAACTTCAAGAACGTGCAGCGCACCTCCCGGAAGAAGATCCCGTTCGGCATCGGCCAGATCGGTAAATCGTTCCGTAACGAGATCACGCCAGGCAATTTCATCTTCAGAGTCAGGGAATTCGAACAGATGGAACTGGAATTTTTCTGTGCGCCGGGAACGGATCTGGAATGGTACAAGTACTGGGTCGATCATTGCTACGACTGTGTC
>JAGDBR010000338.1 GCA_017958935.1 Lachnospiraceae bacterium
GCCGCGGAGGTCTGATCCATGTGTTTGATCCTGACAACTTTTGCCGCTGTCGTCTGCACGGCCATCTGGTATGCGTCCGCCACGCTGCGCGACATGAAGATCAGCGTGCTGTGCTGGCTTTTCTGGGGCGCGGCCATCATGTGGTTCGTGGACCTGGTCTTCGAATACGCCGAAGAAGGCGCGAAGGTCTTCGAGCCCGCGTTCGCCGACGTGCTGAACGACTCCCTGCTCGGCCTGGCCGTGATCGCGCTCGCCCTGGTGATCTGGACCGCGGTCCTGCTCGTCAGCGACCCGAAAGGAATCGTGCGCTCGGCCATCCTGAAGAAGAAAACGGCCTGAGCATCCGATTCTGCGAACGACCGGGGCCCCTTTGTCCTGCTCCGGTCCGATTCATCGTTTCATACCGCCGGAGAGTTTTCGTTCCGCTTTCCGGCGTTTTTTCTGCCTGCGAAAATGCGGACATTTTTTCGATATGCCGGGGTTGCAAAAGCAGGAAGACGTGGTATATTTAAGACAGAATGTGATATCTGTAAGCATAGTCATCCCCGAAAGGAAGAACAATGCCTGACGCAAGGCTTCATGTGATGGACCACCCGCTGATCCTGCACAAAATATCCATGCTCCGGGACAAGGAGACGACCACGAAGGATTTCCGGCAGCTGATCTACGAGATCGCGCTGCTGATCGGCTGCGAGGCCACGCGTGACCTGCCTGTCACGGAATGCGCCGTAAGCACGCCCGTGACAGAAGCCGTCGGATACCGTCTGCCGCGCCAGGTCTGCCTGGCGCCGATCCTGCGCGCCGGGCTCGGCATGGTCGACGCCCTGCTCACGCTCATCCCCGCCGCGAAAGTCGCGCATATCGGTCTTGCCCGCGATCCCGCCACGCTGGAACCCGTGGAATACTACTGCAAGATGCCGCCGGACGTGGCGGAACGCTTCGTGCTGGTGCTGGACCCCATGCTCGCGACCGGAGGCAGCGCGGCGGCCGCCATCACGTTCCTGAAGCAGCGCGGCGTGAAGAATATCAAGATGCTGAACATCATCGGCGCGCCGGAGGGCGTCGCGAAGATCGCGGAAGTCCACCCGGACGTCGACATTTACCTCGGCAACCTCGATGAGAAGCTGAACGATCACGGCTACATCGTGCCGGGCCTCGGCGATGCAGGCAACCGCCTGTTCGGCACGCTCTGACGCAGATCGCGTTTCGTTTCACAGCCTGAACCCAGATCGAACAAACAGGAGAATACCCTCATGAGTCTTACCGTCAAATGCCCCGGATGCGGAAAAAGTTCCGAAGTCGAACCGAAGATGATCGGAAGCACGATGAATTGTCCGGGCTGCGGCAAGGATTTCGTGATCATCAATCCGAATCTGACCGCCTGCCCGGATTGCTTCAAGTCTGTTTCCAAACACGCGCAGATTTGTCCGCATTGCGGCGCTCCGCTCGGGAACCGCGACGGCTCGGGTCCCGATCTGAAGGAGGACGTGATTCTCAACTGCCATCCGAGCTTAAAAAATTACATGGGATTCTCCGCGCTCGGATTCCTGTCTTTTGCGGTCTGTTTTGTCGGGCTTTTGTGGCTGGCTCTTTTTGGAAAGGATTTCTCCCGGCTCCAGGTGTTTGTTACCCTCGGCGCCCTGGCTGTGATCGTTTTGTTCGGCGTCGCGCTCCTGCTTGACGTCTGGTTCAAGACGCATTTCATCCGATACCGGATCACAAACCGGCGGATCGTTGTGACGAAGGGGCTGATCGCAAAGGATCAGAACGAGATCTGGATCAAAGACATGCGCGGGGCGACTCTGGTCCAGAACGCATGGCAGAGAATCCTCGACATCGGCGATATTTCGATCGGCACGGCGGCGACCGCCGAAGCGGAGATTCGCCTGGTCGGCATTAAACAGCCTCAGTCTGTCGTCAACAAAATCAACCAGCTGCGC
>JAGDBR010000339.1 GCA_017958935.1 Lachnospiraceae bacterium
CCTGTTCAACGCGCAGGAGCGGGGCATCCTGTTCATCGGCGCGGGCGAGCGGGTGTACGCGGGCGAGGTCATCGGCCAGACGGGGCACGCGGAGGACGTCGAGGTCAACGTCTGCAAGACGAAGAAGCTGACGAACACGCGGGCGTCCGGCTCGGACGAAGCGCTCCGCCTCGTCGCGCCGAAGATCATGTCGCTGGAACAGAGCATGGATTTCATCGATACGGACGAACTGCTGGAAGTCACGCCGTCGCATCTGAGGATCCGGAAAAAGATCCTGGATCCGCTGATGCGCAAGCGTGCTGCCCAGCGGAAATGACGGGCCTGCCGCGGTCTTCCCGCTGTACGGCGATTTTGAAGGAGGGTAAGGATGGACGAGATCAAGATCCTCGTCGTGGACGACGAAGAAAGGATGCGCAAGCTCCTGCATGATTTTCTCGCGAAGAAGGGCTACCGGGTGCTGGAAGCCGGCGACGGCGAAGAAGCGCTCGAGGTCTTTTTCGCGAACAAGGACATCGCGCTGGTCATCCTGGACGTCATGATGCCGAAGCTGAACGGCTATGAGGTCCTGAAGGAGATCCGCAATTATTCCGAATGCCCGGTCCTGATGCTGACCGCGAAGAGCGAGGAGACGGACGAGCTGCAGGGCTTCAAGCTCGGCGTGGACGAGTACGTGACGAAGCCTTTCTCGCCGCGCGTTCTGATGGCGCGCGTGGACGCGATCCTGCGCCGCGCGCACGTGACGAACGAGGAAACGCTGGAAGCGGGCGGCATCGTCATCGACAAGAAGGCGCATACCGTCACGGTCGACGGGAAGCCGATCGAGCTGTCGTTCAAGGAATACGAACTGCTGCAGTATTTCATCGAGAACCAGGGCATCGCGCTGTCGCGCGAGAAGATCCTGAACAACGTCTGGAACTACGACTATTTCGGCGAGGTCCGGACGATCGACACGCACGTGAAGAAGCTGCGCAGCAAGCTGGGCGATAAAGAAAACTACATTCACACGATCTGGGGCATCGGCTACAAGTTCGAGGTCGAGTGAGCTTCGATGAGGCGGCCGTGAGCCGTCCATGAGGAGAACCGATTGAAGAAGGCGATTTCGCTCCGCACCAGGGTCACGCTGACCTTCGCAGGCGTCGTCGGGGGGATCATCATCCTGTTCCTCCTGCTGAATTCCGTCTACTGGTCGCAGATCTACCTGCTGCAGAGCCGCACGGTCTTAAAAGATACATACGGGTCCCTGGCGCGCGTCTTCGCGTCGGAGGAAGTCTCGTCCGCGAACATGGTGGACATCCTCCGCACGGCGAAATCCGGCAGGAACGTTTCGATCGCGATCGAGGGAAAGGACGAATGGGACTTTTCCGCGATGACGGACAACTACCTCTCGGAGTTCGAGCGGGAGTTCCTGCGGGAGCGGATCCAGGCGGATTTCGTGCAGGCGGCCGAGGAGGGCGTCCGCGTCATCGAGACGGGGAACGGCTACCGGATGCAGATCGTGTCGGTCGGCGGCGTCGAGGAGCGGTATCTTGAAATGTACGGGATGCTGCGGGACCTCGGCGGGAACGACAAGAAATTCATCATTTCGATGCCGCTGCGCCGGATCGACGCGCTCTCGGGCGACTGGACGCGGTTCTTCGTGTTCGGGAGCCTGCTGATGCTCATTGCCGGCGTCGTGATCGTCTCGCTGCTGACGAAGCGCATGACGAAGCCGATCACGCTGCTTTCCGAGATCTCGAAACGCATGAAGGACCTGGATTTCTCGGCGCGCTACGAAGGCGACCGCGAGGACGAGGTCGGCGTGCTCGGCAACAGCATGAACGAGCTGTCGGCCCAGCTGGAGAAGACGATCACGGAGCTGCAGGCGGCGAACGAGCAGCTGCAGAAGGACAATAAGGCGCTGAACGAAGTCGACGAGATGCGCAAGGATTTCATCTCCTCCGTCTCGCACGAATTGAAGACCCCGATCGCCCTGATCCAGGGCTATGCGGAGGGCCTGAAGGAGATGAAGGACGATCCGGATTCGCAGGATTTCTACACGGACGTCATCATCGACGAAGCGGACCGGATGAACCGGCTCGTGAAGAAGCTGACGTCGCTGACACAGCTCGAATTCAACCAGGACGCCGTCGTGAAGGAACCCTTCGACGTCATGCAGACGATCCGCGGGATCATCGCGGGCTCGAAGAAGATGCAGGAAGAGCATCACGCCACCGTGACGCTTCAGGGGCCGGAGAGCTGCGTCGTGCTGGCGGACGAGTTCCGCATCGAAGAGGTCTTCGGCAATTACTACAGCAACGCTTTCAACCATCTCGAGCCGCCGGGCAGGATCGTCGTCACGGCGGAAGAGACGGAGGACAAGGTCCGGATCAGCGTGTTCAACACCGGGCACCCGATCCCGGAGGAAGAACTGGACCGGATCTGGATCAAATTCTACAAGGTCGACAAGGCCAGGACGCGCGCCTACGGCGGCTCCGGCATCGGCCTGTCGATCGTCAGGGCGGTCATGGAGCAGCATCATGAGGCCTACGGCGTCCGGAACGAAGCGGACGGCGTGACGTTCTGGTTCGAGCTGTCGAAGGCAAAGACCGGGACGGAGGCTGATGCTGCCGGGGATGCCGGTGCGGAAA
>JAGDBR010000340.1 GCA_017958935.1 Lachnospiraceae bacterium
TCCAGCACGTCATCGTCCTTCACGGTCTCGAACATCGTCAGCTGGTTCGAATCCACGTCGTCCGGCCGCGCGATGCGGTTCTTTCCCGCCATCACGTTCTGCGCGTAGGAAGCGATCTCCTTCGCCCGCGCCGCGATGTCCGTGCTGATCAGTTCCTCGACCAGCTCCTCCGACCGCTCCAGGACGGCCTTCGGGACGCCCGCGAGCCGCGCGACCTGGATGCCGTAGGACTTGTCCGCCCCGCACCGCACGATCTTCCGCAGGAAGACGATGTCGTCGCCCTGCTCCTTGACCGAGACCGAGTAGTTCTTCACGCCGGGAAGCGAGCCTTCCAGCTCCGTCAGTTCATGGTAATGCGTCGCGAACATCGTCTTCGCGCCGATCAGCTTCGGGTTCGCGATGTACTCGACGACCGCCCACGCGATCGCAAGTCCGTCGAACGTCGACGTGCCGCGCCCGATCTCGTCCAGGATGACGAGGCTCTTCTTCGTCGCGTTGCGCAGGATGTTCGCGACCTCGGTCATCTCGACCATGAAGGTCGAGCGGCCGCTCGCCAGATCGTCGGACGCGCCGACGCGCGTGAAGATGCGGTCGCAGATACCGATGTCGGCCTTTTTCGCGGGCACGAAGGAGCCGATCTGCGCCATCAGGCAGATCAGCGCCGTCTGACGCATGTAGGTCGATTTGCCGGCCATGTTCGGGCCGGTGATGATGACCATGCGCTCATCGTCGCCGTTCAGGACGGTATCGTTCGGCACGAAGGCGTCCTGCTTCATCATCTGCTCGACGACCGGGTGCCGCCCGTCCGTGATGTGGATGCGGCCCTTTTCGTTGATGTTCGGCCGCACGTAGCGGTTCCGCTCGGCCACGTACGCGAGGCTTGCGAGCGCGTCGATCTCGGCAATGGCGGCCGCGGTCTTCTGGATCCGGTCCATCTCGCCGTAGACCGTGTCGCGCACGGTGTTGAACAGCTGGTTCTCCAGGGCGTAGAGCTTGTCCTCTGCGCCGAGGATCATGTCTTCCAGTTCCTTCAGACGCGGCGTGATGTAGCGCTCCGCGCCCGTCAGTGTCTGCTTGCGGACGTAATCGTCCGGCACGAGGTCTTTGTAGGAATTCGTGACCTCCAGATAATAGCCGAAGACCTTGTTGAAACGGACGCGCAGGTTCTTGATGCCCGTGCGTTCGCGTTCCGCGGCCTCGACTTCGGCAAGCCATTCCTTGCCCTCGGTCTTCGCCTTGCGGTAGTTGTCGACAGTCTCGTTGAAGCCGTCCCGGATGATGCCGCCCTCATACACGCCGACGGGCGGATCCTCTTCGATCGCTTCGTCGATCAGCGTATACAGGTCTTCGAGCGGGTCGATCTTCTCCTGCAGTTCGCCGATCTTCGCAGCGTCGAAGGCGCCCAGCAGCGTCTTGATGTGCGGGAGCATCGACAGCGAGTTTTTGAAGGCGATCAGGTCGCGCGGATTCGCCGAGCGGTAACTGATCCTGCCGAGCAGGCGCTCGAGGTCGTATATCGGGTTCAGGTATTCGCGCAGTTCTTCGCGCGAGATATAGTCCTTGTAAAGGGCTTCGACCGCGTCGAGCCGTTCCTCGATCATTGCCTTGTTCAGGAGCGGCTGTTCGATGTACCGGCGCACGGTCCGTGCGCCCATGGCCGTCTTCGTCTTATCGAGCACGTACATGAGCGACCCGCGCTTCTGCTTCTCGCGCATCGTCTCGGTCAGTTCCAGGTTCCGGCGCGTCGCGGCGTCGATCAGCATGAAGGCGTTCGCGGAA
>JAGDBR010000341.1 GCA_017958935.1 Lachnospiraceae bacterium
ATCCGGGCCGCGCAGGAGCTCGGCCTCTTGGTCAGCTTCGGCTACGGTCTTACGGAGACCAGCTCCGGCGTCGCGATCTCTACCGGCGGCGATCCTTATGCGATGGACGTCTGCCCGGACGATAAGATCACGATCGCCGAAGACGGCGAGATCCTGATCGAAGCGCCGACCTGCATCATGCAGGGATACTACCGCGATCCCGAAAGCACCGCCGCGGTCCTGAAAGACGGCGTGCTGTACACGGGCGATCTCGGATTCCTGGACCGGGACGGCCGGCTCCATGTCACGGGACGGAAAAAAGACGTGCTGGTCTTAAATGACGGCACGAAGCTCTTCCTGCCGGAATATGAGGGCGCGCTTTCGAAGGTCCTGCCGCAGGCGGATCTCGCAGTCGCCTTGCGGGACGGCCGTCCGGTGCTCTTCATCCATACGGAGGAGCCGAAGGAGGAGATCCTGAAAAAGCTACGGCCCGTCATGGACACGCTCCCGCGAAGCCTGCAGCTCTCCGGCATCAATATCACAGACAAACCTCTGCCGCGCACCGCGACCGGAAAGATCCGCCGCTGGGCGCTGACGGAATGAAAGAAATAAAGTGAGGAACCTCAATGAACAGAACCGAGATCATTGAAAAGATCAGAGGCGTCATCTCCGACTGCTTCCCCGAGATGGACGGCATGGAGATCGGCGAAGACACCGTCATCAACACCGACACCGGCATCGATTCGATGGGCTTCGTGCTCATCATCTGCAAGCTTGAAGCCCTGTTCGACGTCCGGATCCCGGAACGCCAGTGGAAAAAGCTCGCGACGATGGGCGACGTCGCGGACGCGATCGAGAGCCGCCTGAAATAACAGCGGACACCGCCGGAAAAAATGTTAAAAACCGCGGTTTCCCGCGGCCGCTGTAAACGAATCCCATGAACATTTATGAGCAAAAACTGAAGATCCGCAGCATCGACGCCGGCATGGACCGGCGTCTCAGGCTGTCTGTCCTGCTCTCCCTCATCCAGGAGTCCGCGATCGCCCACACCGAGGAGCTCGGCATGGGGCGCGAAAAAACGCTGGACAAAGGACTGTTATGGATCGTGACGATGGAGAACATCCGGATCGAAAGACTGCCCGAATACGACGAAGAAGTCACGCTGCGCACCTGGCCCGGAAAAACGATGCATCTGCTCTTCCCGCGCTATTTCGAGCTCCGCGACGAAACAGGAACGCCGATCGTCCGCGCTTCCGCCATCTGGTCGCTGATCGACGAGAAGACGCGCGGGCTCATTTTCCCGGAGAAGTTCGGGATCGTGATCGAAGGTCAGGAGACCGGCGAAGAGATCCCGCTGCCCGCTCCGATCCGCACGGGTCCCTGTACCGAAGGCCGGTCCTTTACCGTGCCCTACAGCTTCATCGACCTGAACGGTCACATGAACAACACGCGCTACGCCGACCTCGCGGAGGACTGCATCCACGAAGAAACAAAGACGCAGCGGCTGAAGTCGCTGCGCCTGGAGTTCCTCCGCGAAGTGAGGCTGAACGAAGAACTGTCCCTGTCCTGGGGACATGAAGATGAAAAATGGTTCTTGACCGGCGCGTCCGGAAAGCCCTGCTTCAGGATGGAGCTGGTGTTCCGGCCGGATGCATGAACCGGCAGACAAGCCGGAACCGTCTGTTCTAATTATACCTCGATATCAAACACATTGAAGGCCAGGCTGACGGCCCTGAGCCGTTTCAGAAAATCCTCTTCGCCGGACCCCGGTTCTCCGCTCCAGAGCTTCTCGGCCCTGCGGATCAGCTGGTCCCAGTTGACCGTGGGGACGGGGGCTTCGGCCGAATCCACTTCCTCATTCACCGACACCTTGACCGAGAAGCCCGCCGCATGTGCGCGGACCTTCAGGATCTCTTCGTCGGAATACGTCCCTTCCGCGAAATTCCAGTAACAGTGATTCATCTTGAAGAACGCGGCCGGGGTA
>JAGDBR010000342.1 GCA_017958935.1 Lachnospiraceae bacterium
GCGCGGCATGGTCGGCGCCCTGTCGACGTCCCAGTTCATTTCCCTGTTCATCTTCGCGGGCGGTCTGCTGCTGCTGATCATCTGCGCGTCGAAGAAGCTGCCGCCTTTCGGCAGCCGGGAGCTGGACCAGGACCATCCGTTCAATAAGGACGCAAAGCCCGCGGACACGGCCGCACCGGCGGACGTTGAAGCCGGAACGGCGGACGCGGAAGAGAATTCAGAAGAAACAGTGAAGCCGGAGGCGTAAAAATGGCTTATCCGATCATTGAATATGATCCCGCACTGAAAGATTTCGAAGGCGACATCCGGCTTCGGATGGAGACCTACGACAGGACCCGGAAGGGCCTGCTCGGCGGACTGTCGGTCGCGGATTTCGCGAACGCGCACATGTATTACGGCCTGCATCTTTGCGATGACGGGACGATGGTGGTGCGCGAATGGCTGCCTGGCGCGGACGAGGTGCATCTGACCGGCGACTTCAACGGCTGGGACAGGTTCTCGCACCCGATGAAGAAGCACGAAGACGGCGTGTTCGACATCACGCTGTCGAAAGAAGAGGCCATGCACGACGGGGACCATTATAAGATCCTGGTCACCCGCGCCGGCCGCACCGAGGAGCACATCCCGGCCTATGCGACGTACGTCGTGCAGGACCCGTCGTCCTACGTCTGGTCGGCCTGCTATCTGGAAGAGAAGGACTTCCCGTGGACCGATCAGGACCGCAGCTTTTCCGAGACGCCCCTGATCTACGAGTGCCACATCGGCATGGCGCAGGAGCGGGAAGGCACAGGCACCTACACCGAATTCAAGGAAAACGTGCTCCCGCGCATCATCCGGGACGGCTACAACACGATCCAGATCATGGCGGTCATGGAGCACCCGTACTACGCGTCCTTCGGCTATCAGGTCTCGAGCTTCTTCGCGCCGTCTTCCCGTTTCGGCAAGCCGGACGATCTGCGCGACCTGATCAATGAAGCGCACAAGCATCATATCCGCGTCCTGCTGGACGTCGTTCATTCCCATGCCTGCGCGAACACGTCGGAGGGCCTGAACCACCTGGACGGCACGGACGGGCAGTACTTCCTGGAAGGGGTCGCCGGCTGGCATCCCGCCTGGGGCACGCGGCTGTTCAACTACGGCAAGTACGAGGTGCTGCATTTCCTGCTCTCGAACCTGAAGTACTGGATGGAGTCTTTCCATTTCGACGGCTTCCGTTTCGACGGCGTGACGAGCATGCTCTATCACGACCACGGCCTCGGCACCGCATTCATGGGCTACAAGCAGTATTTCTCCCTGAACACGGACATGGAAGCCCTGGTCTACCTGATGCTCGCGAACGACCTGATCCATGAGGTCGATCCGAACGCGCTGTCTGTCGCCGAAGACATGTCCGGTTATCCCGGCATGTGCCTGCCGGTATCGGACGGCGGCGTCGGCTTCGACTACCGGCTCGCGATGGGCATCCCGGATCTCTGGATCCGCAACCTGAAAGAAAAGAAAGATGAGGACTGGGACCTCGGTCGCATCCATTACGACCTGATCACGCGGCGTCCGCATGAAAAGGTCATCGCGTACGCGGAGTCCCATGACCAGGCGCTCGTCGGCGACAAGACGATCATGTTCCGGCTCTGCGACAAGGAAATGTACACGGAGATGGACCGCGCGTGCCAGAGCGCCGTCATCGACCGGGGCATGGCGCTCCACAAGATGATCCGCTTCATCACCCTGACGCTGGGCGGCGAGGGCTACCTCAACTTCATGGGCAACGAATTCGGCCATCCCGAGTGGATCGATTTCCCGCGCGAAGGGAACGGCTGGTCGCATTACTACTGCAGGCGCCAGTGGAGCCTCTGCGACAACGGCTTCCTGCGCTACAGCTTCCTGAACGCGTTCGACAACGCGATGCTGAAGCTCGCGAAGAGGCACCGCATCCTGCAGGCGCGGGAACAGTTCCTGCTGCTGCAGGAGGAGGACAAGATCCTGGCCTTCCAGAAGGGCAGCCTGGTCTTCGTGTTCAATTTCCACCCGACCCGCTCGTTCGCCGGCTATTACGTGCCGGTGAACAGGGACGGCGATTACAAGGCCGTCTTCACGAGCGACGACCCGGCGTTCGGCGGCTTCGGCCGGATCGACCCGGATCAGGTCTATCATGCCGCAAAGGAAAAGGGCGGCGCCAAAGGCTTTTTGGCCTATCTTCCGAGCCGGACCGTGACCGTGTTCCGGCGCATCGGATAATCATCTGGAATCGAGGCGTTATTTGTAACGTATGTACGAACTTTTATCACTGTCGGTCGCGATACTCGCCGGTCTGATGATGACCCGGGTATTCAAACCGTTTAAGCTTCCGTCCGTGACCGCATACCTGATCGCGGGCGTGTTGATCGGCCCTTACGTGCTCGGCCGTGCCGGCATCCGGGGCCTGGGCTTCACGACGGAGGAATCCGTCAGCGCGCTTTCCGCTTTTTCCGACGCAGCGCTCGCGTTCATCGCTTTTTCGATCGGCGCGGAGTTCCGCATGTCCGAACTGAAGAAGACCGGAAAGCAGGCTTTCGTGATCGGCGTCTTTCAGGCGCTTGCCGCGGCCGTGCTCGTCTGCGGGGTGCTGCTCGTCGTGGCGGCGCTGTTCCCGGACCGGTTCACGGTCCCGCAGGCCCTGACGCTCGGCGCGATCGCGACGGCGACGGCGCCCGCGGCGACCTTGATGGTCGTCCGCCAGTATAAGGCGAAGGGCGAAGTCACGCGGCTTCTGCTGCCGATCGTCGCGTTGGACGACGCGGTCGGCCTCGTCGTTTTCGCGGTCCTGTTCGGCATCTCGAAGACGCTGGTGACGGGGAACGCGGATCTGACCGCGATCATCCTGAACCC
>JAGDBR010000343.1 GCA_017958935.1 Lachnospiraceae bacterium
CCGTCGCCCTCGCCGATTTCCCGGATGATTCCGTCTTCCGCGAGGATCCAGGCATTCTTCCGCACGCGCAGCACACCCTGGGCTTTCCCGCCCCGGGCCGTCCGCCCCTCGGGCGTCGCCAGCGTGCCGATATTATAGATCAAAAGTCTGTCCATGTCGTTCTTCCAAGTCCCGGCCCTGCGCCTTCGCGGCAGGGCAGCGGGCATATCTTTTTGCGTTTTCGCGGCAGGGCAGCGGGCTTACTCTTCCAGCGCCCGGGCGACCGTCCCGTCGTCCGCCTCGTAGGGCAGGGTGATGACGTTCTCTCCGTGCGACATACGGTTGTACTCCGCCGCGACCTCGATCGCGTGCGGGTTCCGCGCCCAGCTCCTCCGGGCGACGCCGACCATGACGTCCCAGGGCATCGCCGCGCGCAGGATCTCGTCCACGCGTTCCGACCCGTCCAGCACCATCCCGAAGCCGCCGTTCACCGCGTTGCCGATGCCCGTGCCGCCGCCGTTATGCAGCGCGACGTAGCTCATGCCGCGCGCCGCGTTCCCCGCGAAGCACTGCACGGCCATGTCGGCCATGATGTTCGAGCCGTCCTTGATGTTCGACGTCTCCCTAAACGGCGCGTCCGTGCCGCCGGTGTCGTGGTGGTCGCGTCCGAGGATCACCGGGCCGATCTCGCCGCGCCGCACGAGTTCATTGAACTTCAGCGCAATGCCGAGCCGCCCCATCGCGTCCTGGTACAGGATCCGGCACTGGGTGCCGACGACCAGCTTGTTCTTCTTCGCGTCGCGCACCCAGACGTAATTGTCGTAGTCCTGGTAGCGGCGGTTGTGTTCCAGAATGTAGGCCGCGGCCGCCTCGTCCGTTTTGTCGAGGTCCTCCGGCCTGCCGGACAGGCAGCACCAGCGGAACGGCCCGTAGCCGTAGTCGAAGAGGCACGGCCCTAAGATGTCCTCCACGTAGGACGGGAAGACGAAGCCGTCCAGATCGTTCTCGCCGTTCCGGCAGACGGACGTCACGCCCGCGTCGTACACGGCCTTCAGAAAACTGTTCCCGTAGTCGAAGAAATAGGTGCCTTTTTCGTGGAACCGGCAGATCATTTCGTAGTGGCGCCGGAGCGACTTTTTGACAAGTTCCCGGAACTTTTCCGGGTCCTCGGAAAGCATCCGCGTCCGCTCTTCGAACGAGAGCCCCTGCGGGCAGTAGCCGCCGTCATAGGGCACGTGGCAGGACGTCTGGTCGCTTATGAGGTCGACGTGCACATCCTGTGCGTCCAGGTACTCCAGCAGGTCGACGACGTTTCCGAGATAGGCGACGGCACACGGCGTCTTCGCTTCCTGATGCGCCCGCGCGATCGAGAGCGCCTCGTCAAGATCCGCCGTCCAATGTGTGACCCAGCCCTGCTGATACCGCGTCTCGATCCGTGACGCGTCCACCTCGGCGACGATCGCCGCAGCGCCCGCGATGACGGCCGCCTTGCCCTGCGCGCCGCTCATGCCGCCGAGACCCGCCGACACGAACAGCCGCCCCGCAAGATTTCCGTCCTGCGGGATGCCGAGCTTCAGGCGCCCGGCGTTCGAAAGCGTATTGAACGTGCCGTGCACGATGCCCTGCGGACCGATGTACATCCAGCCGCCCGCGGTCATCTGCCCGTAGTTCGCGACGCCTAAGGCCGCCGCGCGGTTGAAGTGCTGCAGGTCGTCGAACGTGCCGACCATCAGGCCGTTCGTGATCACGACGCGCGGCGCGTTCCGGTGCGAGCGGAAGAGCCCGAGCGGATGCCCCGACATCACGACGAGCGTCTGTTCGTCGGTCAGCACCTCGAGGTACTTTTTGATCAGGCGGTACTGCATCCAGTTCTGGCAGACCTGGCCGGTCTCGCCGTAAGTCGTCAGCTCGTACGGATAAAGCGCCACGTCGAAGTCGAGGTTATTGTCGATCATTACCTGGATCGCCTTGCCCTCGATGCACGCGCCCTTGTATTCGTCGATCGGCTTCCCATAGATCCGGCCTTCGGGGCGGAACCGGTAGCCGTAGATGCGCCCGTGCTCCTTCAGTTCCTGCGCGAATTCCCGCGCCATCTCTTCATGATGGGCCGGCGGAATGTAGCGCAGTGCGTTCTTCACCGCGAGCGCCCGGTCGGCTTCCGAAAGCTTCGCTTCGCGCTTCGGCGCCCGCCGGTACCGCGGATCGATCGCCGGATAGGGCGGAAGTGCATCATCCGGCCGTAAAATCATCGATTCCGTGTATTCATTCATTGCGATTTGCTCCTGTTTGGTGTATAATAAAATCACATCCGGACGTACATCCGATGATACATTTCATTATGCATTAAGTATAGCAAATCGGAGAACGGAAAACAACACTCCGAAGGAGAAAGATCGATGGCGCGGATCATTGAATGCATCCCGAATTTCAGCATCAGCCGGGAGCAGTCGCCCAAGAAGTTCGCCGAACTGGAAGCGCTCGCGAAGAGCCTTCCCGGCTGCACGCTGCTGGACGTCCAGAGCGACGGCAGCCACAACCGCAGCGTCTTCACGCTGCTCGGAAGCCCCGAGGGCATTGAGCAGGCGGCGTTCGAATTGACGAAGAAGGCGGCAGCGCTGATCGACATGCGGGAGCACCGCGGGCAGCACCCGCGCATGGGCGCGACCGACGTCATGCCCTTCGTCCCGCAGAGCGACGGCGTGAGCCTTGAAGACTGCGTGGCGCTCTCGAAGCGCGTCGCACAGCGGATCTGGGAAGAACTCGGGATCCCCTCATTCCTCTACGAAGATTCAGCCTCCCGGCCGGAGCGCCGGAACCTCGCGGCCTGCCGCAAGGGCGAGTTCGAGGGCATGCCGGAGAAACTGCTGCAGGAAGACTGGGCGCCGGACTACGGCGAGCGCCGGATCCACCCGACCGCCGGCATCATGGCGATCGGCGCGCGCATGCCGCTCGTCGCGTTCAACGTGAACCTGGACACCGGCGATCTGAAGGTCGCGAAGGCGATCGCGAAAGCGATCCGCGGCTCGTCCGGCGGATTCGAATGCTGCAAGGCGATCGGCATCAAACTCGAGGAGCGCGGCATCGCGCAGGTCTCGATGAACATGGTCAACTGCGAACGGACGCCCCTGTACTACGCGTACGAAATGATCCGCGCGCTGGCGGACCGTTACGGCGCGCGCATCATCGGCAGCGAGATCGTCGGCCTCACGCCGGCGAAGGCGTTGATCGACTGCGCGGAGTACTACCTGAAGTTGGAAGACTTCGACTGCCGCCGCTAGGTGATCGAGTACCATCTGATCGGCGAACAGTAAGAAACACGCCGGATGCGGGCAGCGAAACACCGCCAGCAGGCGGCACGGAACGAAAACCTTTAACGGGCGGGGAGACCCGCCGTACAACAAATAATAAAACATCGAAAGGAAGCGCTATGGAACTGAAAGAAATGAACATCAAGGAAATCACTGAACAACTCGCAGCCGGTACGCCGGCTCCGGGCGGCGGCTCGGCGGCTGCACTGGCCGGCGCTTTAGGCGCTTCGCTCGCGGCCATGGTCGGCAGCGTGACGCTGGACCGTCCGAAGTATGAGCCGTACGCGGCGACCGCGGAGCGCGTGCAGCGCGAGACGCGCCTTTTGAAGGACGCTCTGCTCGAATGCAGCGGCCGCGACACGGAAGTCTATCTGAAGCTGACCGACGCTTTCGCATTGCCGAAGAAGACGCCGGAAGAGAAGGATGCGCGGAACGAAGCGATCCAGGCCGGCCTCATCGACTGCATCGAAACGCCGATGCAGGTGATCGAGCTCTGCCTCATGGCGCTGAAGAATACGCAGGACCTGCTGAACGGCTTCAACACCTCCGCGTCGAGCGACCTCGGCGTGGCGGCCCTGCTGCTGAAGGCCGCGCTGCAGGGCGCCTGGCTGAACGTGCGGACGAACCTGAAGAGCCTGAAAGACCGGGAGAAGGCCGCGGCGTACACGTCGCACGGCCGCGAGCTGATGATCGAAGCGATCCTGGCCGCGGACTTGATCTACCAGCAGGCACTGGAGCAGATCTGAGCACGCTGACCCTGTAACCGCATTTCTGCCGGCATCAATGGAGGACTGACATGGGCATGAAATCGATTCTGATCAAGGACACAACACGGGAAGAACGGGAGAAGATCGTTCACGAAGCCCTGTACGGCTGGTGCGGGACCGATTGCGAATTCTGCTCCGGTTGCGACAACCGGGGCGGCGGCCGCGTCGAAGAGATCTATCAGCCGTATATCGACGGGGAGATGGAGATCAGCGAGATCAACGCCGGGTACCGGGCACCGGCGGTGAGATAGGACGGTTTTTGAGGGTGATGATAAAGTGACCCTTACCATAACATGGCTATAGAGAACGGCGCACCAGGAGGTGCGCCGTTTTGTATTCTGAGATTAGTTTTCGATGAAAACACCTTTGACATTCGAGAAACGTAAATTGAGATTATAATCACTGGACTCTATGCTGTATACATTAAGAGCAACCAACGGGACGGATTTTGAAAAGCTTCCATTTACAGGAATGGTCACTTTCATAGATATTTCGTACATATTGTCCTTGTTGTATTCCGGATAATCTGAGGACACAGTCCACATGCCGGGACAAGGAATTTTGATTTCGACAGATGCATTAGAGAAAGAGCCGGGCTTAGTAGGAACTGCAGTTAAATGGAGGGTAGTACGTCCAAAAACCAAAACCCCGCCAACTGTTTCGGTGCTCACAGGATCATATGAGATTTCAAACGATAAATAGTCCTTTATGTTATCAGATGTTAAGACCGTTTCCTTTGGTATAGCATTAAAATCAATTCGGGCCTTAAGTAAAAGATTATAGTTTTCAACTTTGTTTTGTTCTTTTGGACTCAAGGCATTAAAAGCAGTTTCTGCTTTTAAAATAGCAGTTTCACTTGATGCATCTACTGTTCCGATTTCTGCAATTAAAGCTTCTACAGCTTTCACGGCTTCGCTCTTCCCGCATCCGATTAGGATACAAGAACAGAGTAAAACAAAAAGCATCAAAACCATTGCATAAGTTTTTTTCATGACTGATCCCCTTTCAAATAGAATCTATTGTTCCAACTGTACTAGAATTATGTCATAAAAACCTAAGCTATTAGATTTGTGAATTGAAGCGTAATGAAACAATA
>JAGDBR010000344.1 GCA_017958935.1 Lachnospiraceae bacterium
ACAAGGACCGGCGCGAGCAGCCCTTTCCAGACCGGGATGCCGACGCTGTCCGGCAGCGGGACGTAGTGCAGGTAGTCCGGTTCCCCGTTCGGAAGCAGGGCGAACGTGCCGCCCGGGATCAGGTAGGTCAGCACGATGGAGAGGATGAGGAGACCGGCGAGCAGCGCCGTGACCTGGATGAAGGTCCGGGCGTTGATGCTGATCAGCGTCTTTTTCTTTTTCGGATCCATGGATTCCTTTCAGAGCGCCGCGGTGCGGGCTCAGGCATTGTCGCGCGGGGCTTCCGCGCGTCTTTTCTTTGACAGGATGTCGACGAACATCGCCCAGCGGACGACCTGCACGGGGTCCTGCACCGGGTAGAAATAATAGAGTTCGTTCATGTGGTAGAACTCGAATTCCTTGCCGCAGGAGAAGGCGAGGGCAGGGAATTGACCGATGGGGACCGTCAGGTCGCAGGACGGCGAAACGTACCGGAAGCCCGAAGGATCCAGCCGGCAATGCCCGTTCTCCTGCCGCGCCGGTCCGCCGTTCGCGCCGAAGATCTTCGTGTGCACGTCGGCTTCGAGGACGAAGCTGTGCGCCTCCCGTTCCTCCATGGCGCGGATCGCGTCGTAGTAGGCGGAGACCGTCGGCGGGCCGGAGACGAAATGATAGGTCTCGTCCAGCGTATGGGACGATTTGCATTTCGTACAGATGAGCGTGTTCTTCCGGCCGACCGTCGTATAGAGGCTTCCGCAGTCCGCACAGCGATAGAGGACCTGTTCGAGGCCCACGGCCTTCGTGTTCTGCCGGTAATGCGTGCGCGTGGAGACGGAAGCGTCCTGGTACAGCGTTTCCGCGATCAGCGCATCGAGCGCATCAGAGGTCATCGCGGCAAGTTCGTCCTTCTTCAGAACGCGTTCGACACTGACGGTGATGCGGGAGCGGTACATGCGTTTGCGCCACTTCGGCTTCGCGAAATAGGCGCCGGAGAGCTTCGTCAGCACGAGGTCGCAGCCCAGCTTCTGATAAAAGGCCGCGCCCTTTTCGACGATCTCGTTCGAGCGCCCGTCCGGCGAAAGGCGCGCCTCCGGGAAAATGACGACCGGGAAGCCGCTGCGCACCGTGCGCATGATGCCCGCGACCGAGACCATGTCCGGATAGAAAAGCTTCTTCGGGATGAGGCCCATGGACTTCGCGATGCCCTTGCAGCCCGGCCGGGACGTATAGTGTTCGTTCATCAGATAGGCCGGGTTCTTCGGATGATGCATCCGGGAAATATAGTAGAAATCGAAGAACGACTCGTGGTTCACGAGCATGACGTACGGCGCTTCGGCTTCCGACAGCTTCTCGTCTTGGATCACGAGCTTCTGGCGGTTCATCATGAGCAGACGGATGACGAAGAAGACGAGCAGGCTCGTCATGGACTCCGGCGTACCGGCCTTGTCGCGGAAATAAAAGAGGCGGATGACCAGGATGCCCGCGGCAAACAGCAACAGCGCGAAGAACACGATGATCAGGACCAGCACCCAGAGCGGCAGCCGGCTGCGCAGAAAGGCCAGCCCCGCCGCGCCCATCAGGTTCGACGTGACGATCGAAGGCAGGACGCCGGTCG
>JAGDBR010000345.1 GCA_017958935.1 Lachnospiraceae bacterium
GAGGCGCTCGAGGCCCATGCCCGTGTCGATGTTCTTCTGTGCAAGCTCGGTGTAATTGCCGTGGCCGGCGTTGTTGAACTGCGTGAAGACGTTGTTCCAGACCTCAATGTAGCGGTCGCAGTCGCAGCCGACCGTGCAGGTCGGCTTGCCGCAGCCGTACTGCTCGCCGCGGTCGTAATAGATCTCCGAGCAGGGCCCCCCGGGGCCGGAGCCGTGCTCCCAGACGTTGTCTTCCTTGCCGAACCGGTAGATGCGGTCCGCCGGAATGCCTTCCTGCTCATGCCAGATATTGAACGCTTCGTCGTCGTCCGTAAAGACCGACGGATACAGGCGGTCGGGATCCAGGCCGACGCGCTTTGTCAGGAACTCCCAGGACCAGTGAATGGCCTCTTTCTTGAAATAGTCGCCGAACGAGAAATTGCCGAGCATCTCGAAGAACGTGCCGTGACGGGCGGTCTTGCCGACGTTTTCGATGTCGCCGGTGCGGATGCACTTCTGGCAGGTGCAGACACGGCGGCGCGGCGGGATCTCCTGGCCCGTGAAATAGGGCTTCAGGGGGGTCATGCCGGCGTTGATGATCAGCACCGAATTGTCATTCTGCGGGACGAGCGAAAAGCTCTTCATCTTCAGGTGTCCCTGCTCTTCGAAATAGTCGAGGAACATCCTGCGGAGTTCGTTTACACCGTACTTTTCCATGGAACTTCAGTGATATCCTTTCGTTTGCGCCGGACTGAAGAAGGCTTCGAAGTCCAGCAGCAGATTGATTTTATTGAGATAGAGCGTGCCGTCGCCGCTGTACATGTCTTCCATCTCGGTGCGGACGCACGCGTAGAATTCGCGGTTTTTCAGGTCCTCCGGACCGGACGCGCCTGTGTCCGGCATCCGGAAGGCCGTCGTGTTGTGGACGACCGAATGTTTTCCGATCAGCCGTGCATCGGATGACGCCAAATCGTAAAGGTGATCGTTGAACATCACGTGGCCCGGCGCCACAAGCACCGCGTAAGGGTGCTGTTCCAGCATCCGGTACTTCTCTTCCGCGCTCATGCCCGACAGATCGATGACGTCGGCGCCCGAAAACCGGTACTGCGAAGAATTCCGCGGCATGCAGATGCCGAAGCACCGCAGGACGGCGTTCAGGGTCGAACTGCAGTCGAAGCCCGGGGAGCCGGCATTGTCCATGTCGCCCCAGCCGTACGGCGTCCCGAGCATCCTGTACAGCTGCCGGGTCAGCGCCCCGTCCGAGAATTCAAGGAAACCGTCGCTGTATTCGGCGTTCCCGGTGCCGCCGGCGCCGACGACGTAAGCGAGGATCTTCAGCGTGCCGTCGTCCTTCCGTTCCGGCAGAAGTACCTGGAAGCCGCCGTCCTTCACGAGTTTCTGTTCATAAGGCAGGATCACGCCGGTGCGTTCCCAGGGTCTTTCACCCGCGGCGCTGACCGTCACGGTGAACTGTGCGGGACTGACGAAGGTCTCGAACTGTTCCGGCGTGCAGATCGCGCAGTCCTCCGCGCGGATCCACCCGTAATAGTTCTCGCCCTGCACGAAGTACCAGGCACGGTCTTCGGTCTCCCAGAGCACCCGGACGCCGGTCGCGTACAGGAGCTTCGTCTCCTGGAACAGGTCGAAATGCCTGTCGGAGGTGTCCGTCTGTCCGTACAGCTCCGTCGGGAACGAGCGGACGTCCGCGTTCTGCGTCAGGACCGCGAGGCGTTCATCGATGCGCTCCGTCTTTTCGTTCACGCGTTTCCGGAGTTCGTCCAGATTCCTGTAAGCCTTCAGGGCGGCTTTCCGTTCTTCCGTGAACGGCTGACCGTCAGCCGTCGTGAAGCTGTCGCATGAGTAGCTCTCGATCATCTGCAGTACTTCGGACGCCGTAAAGCGCTTGTCCGACAGCAGGTCGAACAGGCCGCTTCCTTCGTTCTCGAGCGTCCTGAAATTCAGGTCCGCGATCCGGATCATCATTTTCTTGCCGAAAAAGCTTCTGTAGGCGATCACATCGCCGTCGACTTCATGCGGAACGGTCGAAGGCGGCAGAGGTTCGGTGCTTTCCGTCACGTCCGCCGGCGTTTCGGTCTGCCGCGTCGTCTCCGGCAATGTATCCTCGCGGCTTTCGGGAAGCGTTCCGGGCTCTTCCGCCCGGTTGCAGCCCTTGAGCCCCGCGCAGGATCCGGCGGCGAACAGTACAGCGAGCGCAGCCGTCAGGATCATGAACTTCCGGTAAATGCTTGCGTTTTTCATGCGGCCTTCGGGAGGTCCTCCTCCCCTTTCACGAGCGCTTTCCGCTCGTCGCGCCAGCGCATGACGCGGTCGAACGTCGTTTCGATCAGGTCGATCAGCGGCGGCGTCAGCGTGACGCAGAACAGCAGGACCAGCACGCCGGCCGTCGAGATGCTCGTCAGCACCAGGATGTGCTGTCCGACGATCATGATGATCAGGTAGACGGCCTGCATCGCGTAGACGACGAACCGCCGGTAAGCGGTCATCGGCGAGTACACGCGCTGCAGCATGAAGAAATAGATCCAGCCGATGCAGAGCACGCAGATCGTCGACATCATCTCGGCGTTCTGCTCATTGATCGCGATGCCGATGTTCGACAGCAGCAGGCACAAAAGCGCGATCAGGATGCCCGCGGGCACCGCGTTCTTCACGATCCGGCGCATGAAGTTCTTCTCGATGCGCATGAAGCTCGGCTCCATCTGCAGGAAGAACGTCGGCGCGCCGACGGCGCAGCCGGAAATGATCGACAGCTGCACGGCCTGGAACGGATACTGCGAACCGAACAGGATCGTGCCGATCGTGATCAGGACCGAGAAGGTCGTCTTGATCAGGTACATCGCGGCCGCGTTGCAGATGTTGTTGATGACGCGGCGGCCTTCCTTCACGACGGAAGGCATCGCGGTGAAGTCCGAATCCAGCAGGACGATGTGGGCCGCGTGTTTCGTCGCTTCCGAACCGGAAGCCATCGCGATCGCGCAGTCCGCCTGCTTTAACGCGAGGACGTCGTTGACGCCGTCGCCGGTCATCGCGACCGTGTGCTCCTGCTCCTGCAGGCATTCGACCATCATCTTCTTCTGTTCCGGACGCACACGGCCGAAGACCGTGTATTTCCGGACCGCGTCGTAGATGTCCTGCTTCGTCTTCAGCATCCGCGCGTCCACATAATGCTCGGCGCCGTCGAGGCCGCAGGTCTGCGCGATCTTCGAGACCGTCAGCGGGTCGTCGCCGGAGATGCACTTCAGGGCCACGCCCTGCTTTTTGAAGAATTCAAGCGTTTCGCGGCAGTCCTTGCGGATCACGTCGCTCAGCGCGATATAGCCGATCGGCTTCAGGTCCGGCGGCAGCACCTTCGGGGAGATCAATGCGTCCGCGTGAGCCAGCACGAGCACGCGCATGCCCTTCGACGCATAGGCTTCGGTCTTCTGGAGCAGCTCATTGTCGTGCGGCAGCAGGAACTGCACCGCCCCGAGGAAATAGGCGCCGTGTCCCTTGAAGGACGCGCCCGAATATTTCCGGTCCGAGGAGAACGGGATCGCCTGCTCGACTTCCCAAGGCTTATCGGCAGTGCCGAAATAGTCCGTGATCGCGAGCGAGGTCGCGTTCTTCGATTCCTCGGCGCTCATCAGGTTCTGGAACGCGAGGTTCAGTTCGTCGAGCGTCGTCAGCGGAATCGCGTCCTCGACATTCATCGAGCCTTCGGTCAGCGTCCCGGTCTTATCCAGGCACAGGACGTCGACGCGCGCAAGCGCTTCGATGCAGTAAAGCTCCTGCACGACGACGCGCTGTTTCGCGAGCCGCAGCACGCCCAGCGTCAGAGCGACGGAGGTCAGCAGTACGAGGCCTTCCGGGATCATGCCGATGCCGGAGGTCACGCTCTGCACGACGCAGGACTCGAACGGCCGCTTCATCACGAAATAGTTCTTCGCGAAGAGCATCGCGACGAGCGGGACGATGATGATCGCGATCCGCTTCAGGATCAGGTTCACCGAATTCTTGAGTTCGGACTCGACCTGCTTGAACTTGCGGGCTTCCGCCGAGATCTGTTCGACGTAGTTGTCCTTGCCGACGTGAACGACGACCGCTTCGCACCGGCCGGACGTCACGAAGGCGCCCGAGAGCAGGCTGTCGCCCTTCTTCTTGGCAATGTTGTCGGATTCGCCGGTCAGCAGCGATTCATTGACCTCGATCTCGCCCGAAAGCACGGTGGCGTCCGACGGGATCTCGTCGCCGGTCTTCAAAAGCATGACGTCGTCCAGCACGATGTCCGTGACTTCGATGACCTGCTCCTTCCCGTCGCGGATGACCGTGATGCGGGAAGCCGTGAGTATCCGGAGCGAATCCAGTTTTTTCTTCGTGCGCAGCTCCTGGATGATGCCGATCACCGTGTTGATGATGATCACGAACATGAAGAGGCCGTTTTTGTAGGAGCCCGCGATGATCACGAGCACGAAGAAGCCGATGTTCAGCAGGTTGAAGAACGTGATCGTGTTCGAGAGAATGATCTCCCGGACCGACTTCCCGATCTGCTGGTCGGTTTTATTGAGCTGTCCTTTTGCAATGCGGTCCTGAACTTCGGCCGCAGTCAGACCTCTGGTCATGGCACTCCGAAAAAAGGGCATAGTACCCCCACTATTTTAACTATCGAATTTTAGCACATTTTTATATAAAAAGCAAGCGCCGGCGGATATCTGCCGTTCGTGAAAAGAAGCGCCGGAAAGGACCGCCGCTTCCTGATGGTCTTTACGTCCTGCGCGCGTGCATTCTCCGGTCCGCGGCGGTCACTGCACGCCGCGTCTGAAATGCCCGTGCGTATAGGAAACGCCGTCCGGAAGGAGCGAAAGATCCCGTGCTTCGAACGCGTTCAGGACCGCTTCTGCTTCTTCCCTGCTCTCCGTTGTCAGATCGAGCTTCAGGACGGACGGACGGAATCGCAGCACCTCGTCCAGATCGTCCAGAAGACAGGTCGGATGGGCGTTGTAGATCGTGTTCATGCAGTAGCGGCACGAATTCACGACCGGCATCCGGTTCTCCATCCGGTCAATGAGCGTCCACACCTCTTCCTGCTTCCTGCAGCCTGTCAGCGTCTTGTGCAGGCAGGAGGCGCTGACCATCATCGGCACAAGGCCGTATACGGTCATCTCCTGCCCTTCGTAAGCACCGGCTGCGGCGATCTCATGCCGGTTCAGTTCGACCGGGACCGTCACGCGCTCGATGCCTGCTTCAAGAAGCGTCCGGACCGCGAGCGAATTGAACGCATAGAGCGCCGCATCCGAAATGATGCGGCCCTGCAGCCGAAGTCTTTGCAGAAAACCGAGTTCCTCCAGGCTGCCGATCACGAAGCCGTCGAAGCGCGCGGCGCGGATGTCTTCGGCATGCACCTCCATGTACGCCGACGCACGGTCCCGGAACACCTGCGGGAATCTCAGATAGGCCTGTTTTCCGGCCTCATGGATCCGCTGTACGGTCTTGCTGTAAGCAGCCGCTTCCGCAGCCGTCGACTGCAGGTCGACGCGGCGTACGATGCGGCTCTTCAAAGCCATCTCAAGCTGTGCTTCGTTCATTACAGAGACCGCGAATTCCGGCGCGGTATTTTCCGTGCCGGACACGCCGAAGGCGCCGTTTGCTTTCACGGGATGTTCCGCAGTCTCTTCCTGCGCAGCGTATCCGCCATCTGGAACGGTCCTTTCATACCAGGACAGGATCCGCGCTTTGACTTCCTCTGCGGCTTTCCGGCGGAACGCGTTCAGCAGGCTCACGGGCAGGAACAGGTCCCCTTCGACCGTCCCGTCCAGGCAGTCCCAGATAAAATCGGTGTCTCCGAGTTTCGACAGCTGTTTTTCCACGTCTTCCTTCGACGCCGCCCGCTTTCCGGCCCGCTCCGCGACGACGCCGTCATCCGACAGGACCGTGACTGTTTCGTCATGCCCGTCCAGCACGATGCGCACGTCCAGCCTGTAGGGCTGTCCTTCCGAGAACCGGTACACGCCGCTGATCGGCGTCCGGTGGCTGTTCCGGATGTATTTCTCGCGGATCTCTTCGATGAACTCGTCGTCATGCTCGCGGAACGCAGGCTCTTTGAACGTCAGCATATGACGGCCGTTCTGCTGCGTGTAGAAGCCTTCCGTGAACCCCTGGCGGTTGAACAGGTCGAACAGACGCTGCTCGTCCACAGGGTCCACGCGGTGATCCTTCAGGTCCGCGTCCAGGTATTTGCGGTAGATCGACGTCACGCCGGCCGCGTATTCGGCCTTTTTCATGCGCCCTTCGATCTTCAGCGCGTAGATGCCGGCATCCAGAAGCTCCGGCAGAAGTTTCAGCGTATTCAGGTCCTTCAGGCTCAGCACATAGCCTTCGTCCGGCGACGTCAGGACGCGGCCGTTCCCGTCCTCGACCCGGTATTTCATGCGGCAGGGCTGCGCGCAGCGCCCGCGGTTCCCGGACCGGCCGCCCGCCATCGAGGAAAAGAGGCATTGCCCGGAATAGCTGTAGCAAAGCGCGCCGTGGATGAAGCACTCGAGCTCGATCCCGGTGTCCGCGAGCGCCCGGATCTCGGAAAAGCTCAGTTCCCGCGCCGGCACGATCCGTTTGATGCCGAGCGAACGCAGGAACGGCACCGCATCC
>JAGDBR010000346.1 GCA_017958935.1 Lachnospiraceae bacterium
AAGCCGCCGGCAATGAGCTCGACAAGCTTTTCGCCTATGTATCGGGCCGGGAAGCGATCACCGCCGCCGACGTCGACGCGATCGTGACCGTCCATCTCGAGACCCGGGTGTTCGACCTCGTCGAAGCCGTCGCGCGCGGGCAGCGACGCCGTTCGCTGGAACTGTATTACGGCCTGCTGTCGCTGCATGAAGCGCCGGGACGGATCCTGTATTACATCGGCCGCCAGTTCCATCAGATGCTGATCGCATCCTCGATGCGCGAAAAACGGGCATCCATGCAGGAGATCATGCAGGCGCTGAACGTCAGCGATTACGTCGTCCGGAAGATCGTTGACCAGGCGCGGCGGTTCACAGTGGACGAGATCAAGACCTGCATCGACCGCTGCGTTTCGCTCGAAGCCGATTACAAGCGCGGCGACCTGACCGATACGCTGGCCGTCGAGCTTTTCATCTTCGAACTGACCGAACAGCGTAAAAGAAGTCCGCAGGACGGGTTTTACACAAATTGATGGCGCATTCGCCGATTTCATGCTATAATAACTCAGTTGACAGCCTTTCAAACGGAAAGGCGCGGCATGCCGCTTCAGGCAGGGCCGCTGATCACGAAAAGGAACCTCAGTTTTGGATAAAGAACCTCTGCACGTACATTTCATGGGCATCTGCGGAAGCGGCTGCGCCTCGATCGCGGTCCTCGCACAGGAAGCGGGCTACCGGGTCTCCGGCTGCGACAGATCCACGGATTCCTATTACGCCGGCGCGCTGAGAGAGCGCGGGATCACGGTCTTCGACGGACATGACAAGGCGCACCTTCAGGACAGCGTCGACATCGTGGCCGTTTCTCCGGCGCTGTTCGACATCGATCCGGAGAACGATGAACTGAAGGAAGCGGAAGCGCGCGGGATCCTCATGACATGGGAAAGGTTCATGGGCGAATACCTGCAGCAGGGAAAGCACGTCATCGCGGTCTCCGGCACGCA
The DNA here is from genome assembly GCA_017958935.1 of Lachnospiraceae bacterium. The sequence continues at coordinate 978 of JAGDBR010000346.1, forward strand.
CGGAAAAACGACGACGACCTTCCTGACGGCGGAGATGCTGATCCGCGGCGGCAAGGACCCGTCCGTGCTCGGCGGTTCCGTATACCGCGAATGGGGGAGCGGCGGACGGCCCGGGAAATCGGACCTGTTCCTCTGCGAAGCCGACGAGTTCAACCGGAATTTCCACCATTACAAGGCGGAACTGGCGGTCCTGAACAACGTCGAGATGGACCATCCCGAATGCTACAAGGACCTCGAAGAGGTGCTTGAGAGCTTCAAGACGTTCCTGCTCGGCTCCCCGAACTTAAAGACCGTGCTGCTGAACGGAGACTCCGAAGGCGCCGTCGAAGTCTTGCGCCGCTGCACGAAACGCCCCGAATTCCAGGGCGTGCGCGTCGTTGCGTTCGTGGAGGATCAGGAGCGCGTCTTCGACGACATTTTCTATCCCGTCGAGCAGATCATCTACCGGATCAACAGCCGCGGCACGGCCGGGACGACGTTCTCGATCGTGCAGAACCACGGCTCCGTGTCCTTCCTGATGAAGCTGTTCGGCGATGACAACGTGGCGAACGCTGTCTGCGCGACGCTGATCGCACGGCTGAACGGCGTGTCGGACGACGTGATCGAGGAAGTGCTCGCGACGTTCCGCGGCGTGGGCCGCAGGTTCGATCCCGTGGGCGCGTTCCAGGGGATCCCGGTCTATGACGATTACGCCCACCATCCGACGGAGATCGGCGCGGTCCTGTCGATGTGCCGGGACTATTTCCCCGGAAAGAAGGTCGTCGCGGTCTTTGAGCCGCACCAGATCTCGCGGCTCCGCCTGATGTTCGACGGATACGTCGGGGCGCTCACGATCGCGGACCGCGTGATCGTCGCCCGGACGCACATCGGCCGCGAGATCCACAAGAAAGTGCGGCCCATTACGCCGGAAGAGTGGACGGCCGCTTCCGACAGGATCGTTTACGAAGAAGAGCCGGAAGAGATCGCGAAGCTGATCCGGCAGTATGCGGAGCGCGGAGAATGCGACCTCATCGTCGTGATCGGCGCCGCGAACAGCTACAAGCTGTCCCGCTTTTTGTGCAGGCGCGCGTGACGTTTACATACGCTTCAGATGCTGCGGCCGTCTGACCCGGACGGCAGGAGGAACCTATGTCTTTGATGGACAAACTTGAAAGAAAGATCGGACGGAACTCGGGCCCGAGCCTGATGCTGATCCTGATCATCTGCTATGCGGCAGGATACATCGCCTGCCGTGTGTTCCCGCTGTTCTCGCAGCTCGTCTGCTTCAGCCCGGATCTCATCGCGAAGGGCCAGGTCTGGCGGATCTTCACGTTCGTCATGATCCCGTCCTCGAACGACCTGTTCCTGGCGCTGATCACGTGCTTCATCTATTTCTCGATCTCAAAATCGCTGGAGATGATCATCGGCCGCTTCCGGCTGAACGTCTTCCTGCTGACGGGCCTGCTGCTGCAGGTGATCGGCGCGCTCGTGTATTACTGGATCTGCTCGTCCTCGGTCATCACGCTCCCGAACGCGGGCTACGTCATCAACCTGAACCCGTACTACGTGTACGCGACGCTGTTCGTCCTGTTCGCATTGCTGTTCCCGGACGCGCAGTTTTTGTTCATGTTCATTTTCCCGATCCGCGGCAGATGGATGATCTTCATCACGCTCGTCATGTACACGCTCGACGTCGTCAGCGCGTTCACGAGCGGGTTCGCGGGCTACGCCTGGATGCTCGTCACGATGATCCTCATGGCGGTCCTGAACCTGCTGCTGTTCCTGGCGATGAACAAGTACAACGTGAAAAGACGGCCGGAGAACGTCGTCCACATGCGGTCGCGGAACCGCGCGGAGAACGCGGGTCCCACGCGCGCGTCGTACCGGCACAAATGCTGCGTCTGCGGGCGCACGGACGTGACGAATCCGGAGCTGGATTTCAGGTACTGCAGCAAGTGCATCGGAAACTACGAGTACTGCCAGGACCATCTCTATACGCACATCCACAAAGGACAGGGCGGTGCCGATGGGCGGCAGTAACAGAAACAGACAGGTGATCATTGCAGGCGGCGGCGCATCGGGTATGGCTGCCGCTTATGCTGCGTCTTTGGGCGGCGCTTCTGTGACGCTGCTGGAGCAGAACGAGAAGCTCGGCAAGAAGGTCTACATTTCCGGAAAGGGACGCTGCAACTGCACGAACGCCGCGGACATGGAGACCGTCCGGACAGCCGTCGTGACGAATCCGAAATTCCTGTACAGCGCGTTCAACGCGTTCTCGAACGAGGACCTCGTCGCCTTTCTGAACAGCCACGGCTGTCCGACGAAGGTCGAGCGCGGCAATCGCGTGTTCCCGGTCTCGGACCATGCCTCCGACGTGATCCGCGCTTTTGAGCGCGCGCTGATATCGCAGGGCGTGGAGATCCGGTACCGGACGAAGGTGAAGGCGCTTCGCGTCGAAGACAACGTCTGCATGGGCGTCGTCCTGACGGACGGGACAACGCTGGATGCCGGCGCCGTGATCCTTGCGACGGGCGGCGTGTCGTATCCCGCGACGGGCGCGGACGGCTCGGGGCTTGAACTGGCC
>JAGDBR010000347.1 GCA_017958935.1 Lachnospiraceae bacterium
ACGGCTATCTTCTGGAGGGCATGGCATGCCCGGGCGGCTGCATCGGCGGCGCCGGCACGGTCCAGCTGATCCCGAAGGCCGCGCAGGAGGTCGGGAAGATCAAAAAGACCTCCGCGAAGGCGCACGCGTATGAGAGCAGCTTCGGAGACCTGCTGCCTGAACTGGAAAAGTAAGGATATCGTTCCGTCCGCCGGTCTCGGTGCCGGAAAGACAGAAAAAGACCCGCCCGAAGAGGGCGGGTCTTTTGCCGTTTTGCGGACTTCTCATTCGTAGTAAATGCTGTTCCCGATGAATTCCCGGATCAGGGAATCGCGCGGCACGTACGGTGTCTTCAGCGGCGGGATCTCGCGGACGACCTTCATCAGTTCGGTCAGGCCGTACTCGTCGACGAAGGCCTGGTCCAGCTCCTTTTCGAACTCGGGCAGTTCCCGCAGGTAGCGGGAGATGATGCAGAGTTCGTAATCGTGGAAGGTGTCGATGTGGATCGAGGCGTTGACCTTGAAAGGCTTGATGTATTTGACTTCGCCGAGGTCGACGCTTTCGGCCCGCATGACGGTGTCCCGCAGGCTGTGGCCGCGCGTGCTCAGATCACGCAGCATGCGGCGGGCGACACGGATGCGTTCCGGCGTCACGATCTTGTCGTCGCGCGTGACGATGCGGGTGCGGGGCGTGACGTAGACGCCGATGGCCTCGTCCTTGACGCGGTCGTACATCATCGGGTTCAGGGCATGGATCCCCTCGATGATCACATAGGCGTTCCTGTCGCCCTGGATCTGCTGGATGCTGCCGACCGTGCCCTGATGGAAATCGTAGACCGGCATGTCGGTGAGCTTTCCTTCTTTCAGGCTGTGCAGGCAGTCTGTCAGCTTCTCAAAGTTCACGCAAAGAGGCGATTCCCAGTCGTCGAGCTCCGGAGGCCGTTCCGCCAGCGGGAAGAAGAAATTGTCCATGCTGAGCATGATGACCGGGATCCCCAGGTTCTCCAGGTAGGAGCGGATGCGGTTCGCCGTCGTGGTCTTTCCGCTGCCGCTCGGCCCGGACAACAGGATCGTGCGTTTCTTCGAGTTCACGATGGTCGCGCAGGCGCTGCTGATCTTGTCGTGGAAGACTTCCTCGCAGCGAAACACGAAGGCGTTCTGATCCCGCATGTTGCCGACGATGTTGTCGATGTCGATGACTCTCATGTTGTTATTCTCCGATCAGATATTGATGCACGGCAGCCTGTTTTGCCGTTCGCTTTGTGAAAGATGAACACAGTATAATACATTTTCCGCGGTTTGTATAGTCAAAATCGACAATCCGCCGCGGACCGCCCGAAAAAGTCCTACTCATACCGGCTTCTTTCGGCTATAATGAAAAAAACGGCACGGCGGATGCGGGACGGCTCTTTCATGGGCCGCGGCCGGCGCAGAAAAACGGAGGCGGACAGATGGACATTAGAGAAGCGACCGGGAAACTGAAGGAACTGCAGGACAGAATGAGCGCTTACAGAAGCGCGATGTCCCTGATAAGCTATGACGGCGATACGACGGCGCCGGTGAAGACGGCGGAGAACCGTGCGCATGCGACGGTCATCCTGACGGCGGAGCTGTACCGGATGAACACCGCCCCGGAGACGGTGGAACTGCTCAACATGCTGGACGGGCAGGCG
>JAGDBR010000348.1 GCA_017958935.1 Lachnospiraceae bacterium
CGAACAGCTTGTCGCGCGTTTCCGGATCGATCGCCTGCCCGCTGTTCTCAACGCTCAGGACTGCCTGCCGGTGCTCTCTGTTCAGCTTCAGCAGGATCTCCTTCCCGCCTTCAGAGTGGCGGACCGCATTGTCCAGCAGGATCGACGTCAGCTGCGCAAGCTGTGCGCGGTTGCCCTCGACCTCCACGTCTTCTTCGATATCGGTCCGGATCTCCAGTCCCGCCTCGAAGGCAACGCTCTCGAACGGCAGCGCCTCCCCGGCGACGAGACGGCTGAAGTCCAGTGCTTCCATCACGGTTTCCGCGTTTTCCGCCCGTGAAAGGTCCAAAAGCTGTGTGACCAGGTCCCCCATCCGTTCGGTCTCATGCCGGATGTTCGACAGCCATTCGCTCTCTCCCGCCGTGCGCGCAAGAAGCTCGGCGTTCGCGCTGATCACCGCGACGGGCGTCTTCAGCTCGTGCCCCGCGTCGGAGACGAACTGCTTCTGGCGCCGGTCGTTCTCCTCGAGCGGGCGGATGATCCGCTGCGCGAGGAAGCGCGCGACGAAGAAGATCGCGACGGTCGCGACGCCGCCCGTGATCAGGATCTGCCGCAGCAGGATGTCCATGTTCCCGCGGGTGACCGCGACGTTGATGAAGGCGACGAGCGTGTAGCCGTCCTTTTCGGTGACGCTGAACATCAGGTCGTCGCTCTTGCCGGACGATTGACCGGAGCCGAGGATTTCCTTCGCGCGGGCAACGACCTCGTCGTCGCTCTGGAAGGCCTTGTTCCGGTTCTCGACCGCCAGCACCTCCCCGGTCCCGGAGAACGCGGCTGAATAGAACGTCGACGCCATGAACGCCCGCTCGTCCGGGAACTTCCGGCCGTCGTCCGGCCGCATGCCGTCATCGGGCCGCTGGCCGCCGGGCCAGATCCCGTCCTGCCGGTCTTCCCGGCCGGCTTCCTCCAGCACGTACCGCGCGGCATACTGCTCCAGCATCTCGCGGTTCTGGCGCTCCGCCTGCATGAAACTCACGCTGTACACCGACAGCAGGATCAAGCTCATGAACAGGACGAGGATGCCCATGATCGCGGCGATGATCTTTCGTTTCGACTGTTTAAACATGCTCGTACCTCAGTTCGTATCCGATGCCGCGCACCGCCTTGATCGCCGTCTTCGCGCCGATGAATGCCAGCTTTTTGCGCGTGAAGGTCATGTAGACCTCGACGTTGTTGTACTCGGCCTCGTTCTCGTAGCCCCAGATCTTCACGGCCAGCTGTTCCCGCGTCAGGATCTGTCCCTGCGAGGCGATCATGTATTCGAGGATCCGGAATTCCTTCTCGCTCAGGCGCACGCTCTGCCCGTTCGCCGTGCAGGTCAGCGTCGCCGTGTTCGTGTCCAGCGAGATGTCCCCGCAGGTCAGCGACCCGTCGGGCGTGTTGATGTTCCGGCGGCACAGCGCGCGGAGCCTCGCGAGCAGCTCCTTCGACATGAAGGGCTTCGTCAGATAGTCGTCCGCCCCGCTGTCCAGGCCTTCGACCTTGTCGTCGAGCTCGCCCTTCGCGGTCAGCATCAGGATCGGCGTCTTCACGCCGCGCTTCCGCGCCCTTTTCGCGACCTCGAACCCGTTCATGCCCGGCATCATCACGTCGAGCACGATGACGTCGTACACGCCGCCCTCGATCGCATCCAGGGCGGACAGCCCGTCCGCCACGTGGTCCACGTCGTATTTTTCAAGCCTCAGCAGCTCTGTCAGCGCCTTGGCCATTCTGATCTCGTCTTCCGCAAGCAGCAGTTTCATTATCTTCCCCTTCCGGCGGGATATTTCCCATGATGCCATTATAGCACAAGTTTCCCGAAAACAGCAGCCTGCTTTCGGGAAACCGCGTTGTTCTCAGCGCCGCCGCTCTCTGCGCCCGCTGCCGATCTTCAGTACCGGCCTTGCTGCGGCGCTGCGCCGTGCTCAGTGCCTGCCGCCCTGCATGCCGCCGGGCGTCATGCCCATGCCCATGCTTCCGCCCTGAGAATAATACAGCCCCGAGGAAAAGTCCGCGGACGCGCTGCCCGTTCCCGCACTGACCGTATAGGTCTGCCCCTTCGTCATCGCGCTGCTCGAGTAAACGACGCTCGTGAAGGCCTTCGACGCCGTGAAGCTGAAGCCGGAGCCGTCGTTCACGGTGACCGTCGTGCCGGCGGAGCCCGAAAGGCTTAAAAGCGCCGAGCACTGGGAGCCGCTGTTGAAGTTGACGGCCATGCCGGAGGAGCCGAGCGCGAGGACCGTGCCGCCTGTGATGCTCGCCACGCAGCCGTTCCCGTCGCCGATGTCCAGTGCGCCGTTGCCGTTGTTCGTCGGGCCTTCGACGATGACGAGTCCGCCCGATACGTAGAGCGAGCCGTTCGAATCGAGGCCGTCGCCGCCCGCGTTCACATAGACCGTACCGCCGCTGATGTTCAGCGTGCCGGAGCCGGAACCCGTGCCTGCGCCCCAGAAGCCCGGGAAGAAGCCGGTGGACGCCGTGTCGGAGCCGCCCGCCGCGTTGATGCCGTCGTCGCTTGCATACACCGTCACCGTGCCGCCGTCGATGTTCACCTCGTACGCTTCCAGGCCCTCATAAGACTTTAGGACGGTCAGCGTGCCGCCTGCGACCGTCAGGTCCTTATCGGCATGGACGCCGTCGTCGCCCGCCGTCACCGTCAGCGTGCCGGCCTCCATGTAAAAGTCCCCTTCCTCGTCGTCGTTCCCGACGTGGACGCCGTCCTTGCCGGAAGACACGGTGATCTCTCCGCCGCCGATGCGGACGGATTCGTTCGCCTTGATGCCGGACGAGCCCGCTTCGACGTTCAGCACGGACCCGGTGATCTTCAGATCGTCGTTCCCGACGATGCCGTGCAGCGTAGACACGATGTTCAGCGTCCCGGTGCCGTTCACGGTCAGATCGTCCTTCGCGTAAATGGCGCCGTCGTATTCCGTGTTCTTCGCGGAGTACGTCAATGTACTCTCGCCGACGCACTGGATCACGACCTTGTCGGCCGCTTCGACGATGATGCACGGCCGGCTGCCGTTCGTCATCGTGACGCTGTCCAGGATCAGGTAGACGTTCCCGGACTCGTTCCCGTCATCGATCACGATCGACACATCTTCAGAAGCGCCTGTCACATAATAGATGCCCTTCGAGGTGATCGTGACGGTCGAACCGGAGGAGCCGCGCGTATCGTCGGAAAGCGTGCCAGTCGAACCCGCCAGGGTGATGGCCGCGTCCGGCGTTTCGCCCGTGACGTCCTTCACGTCGCCATCCGAGAAGTATTCCGTACTCAAAGTGCCTGTGCCGGCTTCGGCGCCGGTCCCGCTGCCCGTGCCGGTTTCAGTACCGGTCACGGTCCCGGCCGACCCGGTATCCGCAGTCTCCGTCTGTGTGCGCTGCGTTCCCGCAGCCGTTCCTGTATTTGCCGCGCAGGCCGTGCCCGACGCAAGAAGCGCCAGCGCCAGCAAGCCTGCCAAGATCTGCTTTTTCATCTGTTTCTCCTTCCGTTTTCTGTTGTTCCCGCAGCATCTTACAGCTGCCCCTGGTCCTCCGCGTACGGCAGGATCGCGATCTCGAGATTGCCGTTCTTCGTGCGGAGCTCGTCAATGAATGCTTTTTCCTCGTCCGGGTCCTTCATGCGGATCTTGTAGGAAAGTCTGAACATCGACCCCATGCCGGTCGTCTTCACGCCGACGTTCTCGGAAGAGACCAGGAAACGTCCGAACGTGTCGGCGAAGGTATCGTGGTACTCCAGCGATTCCGGGATCGTGATGCGCAGCAGCCGGTCCTTCGCCTGCTTCCTGTGCTCGAACACATTGAGCGTGGAGAGCACATAGAACAGGATCCCGAGCCCCAGCATGATCAGGACGCCGTAGGCGACGTAGCCCATGCCGAAGGCAATGCCCGCCGCCATCGCGATCAGGATCGCGGCGATCTCGTCGGCGCTGCCCTGCGCGGAACGGAAGCGGATCAGGCTGAACGCGCCGCCGATCGCGACGCCCGCGCCGATGTTGCCGTTGACGAAGGTGATGACCGCCGCCACCACGAAGGGGATCAGCGCGGTCACGGTGAAGAACCGCTTCGCGGAGTGTACTTTAAAAGACATCAGCCAGGAGAACAAGAGGCCTGAGACCAGGGCGCACCCTGCCATCGTGAAAAACTCGGCCGCGGTAACGGTGGCTGAATAGATCGTTGTGAACATGTCAATATCCTCCCATGCTTATTTTCTGCATTTTCGTCTTATAGGCTTCCCCGTATTTCGAGAAGCTCGCCATATAGATCTTTCCCTCGTCCAGGATCTTCGACAGCCACAGCGGCATCGCTTCCTGGACCTTGATCTCCAAAATCGACCAGCCTTCCGGCAAAAGCGGGATCCCGTCCATGGACTTCCGCAAGTCCAGGTCCGTCAGGCGGTAGCGCGGCGCGTTGTCGATCGTGAGCCGCAGATCGCCGCCGGGCTCGAAGAACGCCGTCCGGTCGTAGATGATCAGGCAGGCCGGATCCAGGTCGCCGTACATTTCCTTGAAATACGACAGTTCCTGGTCGATCTGGGTCCCGGCGCCGCCCTCTCCCCGGAAGAACCGCTGCACGCCCGGGACCGTCGTCTGAATGCGCCGCTTGTAGACGATGCCGACAGCCTTCCGCTTCAGTTCCAGATAGACCGGCGATACGTCGGTCGCAAGTCCGTAGGAGCGAAGCCTCAGCTTTTCCTTGAAGAGCGGCTTCTCGATCGACGCGTTGATCAGCCGGCTGTCCGGCGTATCGTAGTAGAGCGAGGCGATGGAGGTCTTGCCGTACTGATCCGGCTCCATATGCCCTTTCAGGCGCTCCCTTAAGAAGGCCTCCTGTTCGCTGTTCAATATATATTTCAGTTCGTATCGCTGCATCACGACGATGGGCTCATTGACGTTTTTCATCTTGCGTTTCTCCCTTCGTTTTTCTTTGGATGGCTGTATGATACGAAGAATAGATTGAAGAAAAATTGAAAGTCTTTCATTTTTCAAAAAAGTTTTCCGGAGCGGAAAACGCGGCCGTAGAAGAAGCGGCCGCACAAAAATAGCGCCACCCTTCCGGGCAGCGCCTTCAATCGTTTTGCTGTGCGGCAGGCCGCGCCTGCCGTCATTCGTTATTCTGTATGCGGTTCATCCGTGCGTAGACACCGCCCATGGCGACGAGCTCGTCGTGCGTTCCCTGTTCGATGATCTCGCCTTCCCGAATCACGATGATCTGATCGGCTTTCCGGATCGTCGAGAGCCGGTGTGCGACGACGAGGATCGTGCGCTTTCCGGCAATGCTGCCGACCGCCTTTTGGATCTCGCGCTCGGTCTCCACGTCGACCGACGCCGTGGCTTCGTCGAGGATGATGATCGGCGAGCGTCTTAAGATCGCGCGGGCGATCGCCATGCGCTGCTTCTGCCCTCCGGACAGGCGCATGCCGCGCTCCCCGACCTGCGTCCGGTAACGGTCCGGCATCGCCATGATGTCGTCATGGATGAACGCCGCCTTCGCGGCCTCCACGACCTCTTCCTCGGTCGCGTCGGGCTTCGCGTAGGCAATGTTCTCGAAGATCGTGCCGTTGAACAGGAAGGTGTCCTGCAGCACCGGCGAGATGTTCCTTCTGAGGCTCGCGACCGTCAGATCCCGTACGTCGATGCCGTCGATGCGCACGCTTCCTGTGTCCGGCTCGTAAAAACGCGAGACGAGCTGCGTCAGCGTCGTCTTTCCGACGCCCGTCGGGCCGACG
>JAGDBR010000349.1 GCA_017958935.1 Lachnospiraceae bacterium
GATCGTCTTCAGGATGCTCATGGCCATCGAGACCTTGATGTCGCCCTCGACCGCGCACGCGACGCCCTGCTTGATCAGCATCGAGAATGCCGGGATCAGCATGGAATCCAGCACGCCGGCCTTCCCCTGGGCGAAGCCGTCGTAATGGGACGCGACGAACGCGATCTGCTCGTCCTTCACCCACTGTTCGAACGCGACGACGTAGCGCGCCATCTCCCAGACCTTTTCGACCGTGCCGCCGCCTTCGATGTCGAAGGTGTCGATGATCTCCTGCGCCTTGGCGCGGATCGCGTCCTCATCGGTGATTCCGTCGGCGATCGCCCACATCTTCTCCCAGTCGAACTGCTTCGTGTACAGCCACATCCGGTTATACAGGTTCGTCTCGTCAATGTACAGGTCCATCATGCCCGGATACGGCCGCCCGATCTGCGCGAGGTTCGTGTCGCGGAAACGGCGCCGCACCTGCGCGGCCTTGCACCAGTCCGCGATCTCCGCGTCCGCGTGCGGGTCACCGCCCTCGACGACGCCCGTGATGACCGCGTGCCGCTTGCCGGCGCGCTCCAGGTCCGCGACCGCTTCGCCGACCGCGCCGCAGGCGTACAGGACGCCGAGCCAGGTCGCGATGTCCGTGTGTTCGTAATCCGGCGCCTTTTTCTTCTGCAGGTTCACGAGCACGACCGGCACGTCCAGGTCCCGGATCGCCGGGAGCATGTTGTAGGACGTTGCGTAGGTCAGAAGCTGCATGATCACGAGGTCGACATCCGCCGCGCGGAACTTGTCGCCGGCCGCCATCGACTGCTCTTTCGTCGTGATGATGCCGCCGTCGATCAGCTCGACCGTGTCCGGGATGCGTTTCTTGAAATCCGCGTACTGCTGCTCGAATTCCGGCACCAGCGACGGGAACTGCGGCAGATACGCGCCGAGCGCGATCGAAAACACGCCGATCCTTGCCTTGGTCTCAACTAACATGGCTTTTCCTCCGAAAAATGTATTGATGACTGTGCTGTTTAATCTTCTTCAGGCGCGAACGTCCGGATCCCGAAGGATGCGAACACGCACTTCCGGGCTTCTTCCAGATCACGGAAAACGCCGTCCCCGATCATCTGGACGAGAAGGTTCCCGATCGCGGTCGCTTCTGTCGGTCCCGCGTACACGGGCTTCCCGGTCGCCTTCGCCGTCAGCTCGTTCAGATAGCCGGCGTTCGCGCCTCCGCCGACGATGTTGATGTGATCGTAGGTCTTTCCGGCGATCGCTTCGATCTCGCCGATCGTCTCTTTGTAGCATTCCGCCAGGCTTACGTAGACGACCTTCGAAAGCTCGCCCGCCGTTTCGGGCACCTGCTGTCCGCTTTCGCGGCAGGCTTCCCGGATCTGTTCGGTCATGGACTGCGGCGAAAGGAACCGCCCGTCGTTGCAGCGGACGACGGATGCGATCCGGGCTTCGGCCGCAAGATCGCACAGTTCGCCGAAACTGTAGGCCTCGCCTTTTTCGCGCAACTCGTTCCGCACGGACTGGATCATCCACAGGCCCATGATGTTCTTCAGGAAGCGGAAGCGGTATCCGTAGCCGCCTTCGTTCGTGAAGTTCCCGGCACGCGCTTCATCGCTCGTGTCGACCGCATCGCGCTCGATGCCCATCAAAGACCAGGTGCC
>JAGDBR010000350.1 GCA_017958935.1 Lachnospiraceae bacterium
GAGGATCAGCGCGATGCCCTGGATGATGCCGATGTTGTCGGGCGAGAAACCGAGATAGTAGATCATGTAGTTGCCGACGTGCGGATAGTACACGTTGAAGGCGATGAAGTAGAAGGTCATCACGAGGAAGACCCACAGGAGCTGTTTGTGCTTCTTCAGTTCCCGGAAGTTGAAGGCCGAGAACAGCTGCTGGAAGAAGCCGCCGCGCTTGTTCGGCTGAAGGTCCGGCGCGTCCTTTACGAGGAAGAGCGAGAGCACGCCGAAGACGATCACGAGGCCGCCCATCACGATGAAGAGCCGCATGTAATTGTCGTTCTTCCCGATCAGCATACCGCCGACGACCGTGCCGACGATCGTGCCGAGGATCGGCTGGGTCGCGAGCGCCGCACCGATGTGGCCGCGGTTCTTCTCGTTCATGTTGTCGTTCAGCCAGACGTTGAAGCCGGCGTCATTGCCCATCGAGCCGAAGAAGGACATCAGGGCGTCCGCGATGACCACAGCCGTCGCGGCGACCATCAGCACCTTCGAGACGTCCGACGCGCCGCGCGTGATGAACTCGGTCGTGCCGAAGAGGATCGTGAAGATGCCCCAGAGGATGTAGCCGTTTGCAATGAACGGCCGCCGCCTGCCCTTGCGGTCCGACAGCGTGCCGAACACGAACGTCGCGATCGTCGTCGCGATCGCCGAGACCGCGACCATCACCGAGATGATCGTCGGATCCTTCGCGATCTTCGCGTAGACGAAGGTGTTGAACCACTGGTTCTCAATGTTCCAGCAGAGCTGGCCGGCGATGCCCAGGCCCCAGACGAGGATCCAGAAACGAAGGCCGCTGTTGTGCTTTTTTGGTTCCATTTTTTGAACTCCTTTTTGAAGTTTTCCCGTGTATGTTTTTGTGTGCTTATTCTCCCCGGTACTGTTCCCAGGCGTTGTTTTCCAAAAGTTCCGGCATATAGCGGTCGATGAGGTCCAGCAGGTCCTTCCGGCGGATGAACGCCTCGGCCTTCCGGATGTCCGGCCACAGCTCGCGGTCCTTGTCGTAGAACGGGATCTCGCGGCGCACCATGTCGTAGATGTGCTGATGGAAGGGGCTTAAGCCCTGACCGTGCGTGTTCAGTCTGCGCCGGATGTCGATCGCCTGACAGGCCGTCAAAAGTTCCAGGCCGAGCACCGACAGCGTGTTCTGCACGATGTCGCGGGCCTTACGCGCCGCCGTCGTGCCCATCGACACGATGTCCTCCTGGTTCGCGGAGGACGGGATCGAGTCGACCGAAGCGGGGTGAGCGAGCACCTTGTTCTCGGACACCATCGACGACGCCGTGTACTGCACGATCATGTAGCCCGAATTGACGCCCGGTTCGACGGTCAGAAACGGCGTGAGGCCGTTCGAGAGCGACCCGTTTACCATGCGCTCGATGCGCCGCTCCGAAATGTCGGCGATCTCCGCGCAGGCGATGCCCAAAAGGTCGAAGGGGATCGCCATCGGCTCGCCGTGGAAGTTGCCGCCGGAAATGACGGCGCCGTCCTCCGGGAAGACGAGCGGATTGTCCGTCACCGAGTTCAGCTCGATGTCGACCTTGTGGATCACGAACTGCAGGGCGTCGCGCACCGCGCCGTGGACCTGCGGGATGCAGCGCAGGGCATAGGCGTCCTGGACGCGGTCGTTCTGACAGTTGTCCAGGATCTCCGAGCCCGAAAGGAGCCGGCGCATGTTGTCGGCGACGAGGTTCTGGCCCTTGTGGCCGCGCGCCGCGTGGATCCGCGGGTCGAACGCGTTCCGAAGCCCCGTGAGCCCCTCGAACGTCATCGACGCGATCACGTCCGCCATCTCGGCCGCGCAGATCGAGTCGTAGAGCGCGAGGGCGCCGCACGCGGTCATCGCGCAGGTGCCGATCGTCATGCCGAGGCCTTCCTTGCAGAGCAGGGTGTCGACGGTCCGGATGCCGGCGCGCCGCATGGCTTCGGCGCCGGGCAGCACCTCGCCTTCGTACTTCGCCTCACCGAGCCCCAGGATCGGCAGCGTCATGTGCGCAAGCGGCACGAGGTCGCCGGATGCGCCGAGCGATCCCTTCTGCGGGATCACGGGCAGGACGTTCTTGTTCAGCATCTCGGCCATGATCTCGGCGAGCAGCGGGCGCACGCCCGACAGCCCGACGAGCAGGTTGTTCGTCCGAAGCAACAGGATGCCGCGCACGACCTCGTCGTCGTACGGCTCGCCGCAGCCCGTGCAATGACTCAGGATGAGGTTCGTCGAGAGGCGGTTCGACAGGTCCTCGGGCACAGCGACCCGCTGGAAATCCCCGAAGCCCGTCGTGATGCCGTAGGCGGGCTCTCCCGACTTTTGTATCTTTTCGACCGTTTCACGCGAGCGCTGCATGCGCGAAAGCGCTGCGGGGTCGATCTTCACCGGCGCGCAAAAACGCGCCGCAGCGATAAATTCTTCAAAAACCAAGCTCTGTCCGTCTAAGGTGACTTCTTTGATGAGAGACGGATTGTATTTCAAAGTGCGGAAACCTCCAAAAACGATAATACTATTTTTTGCGGTTATTTGTACAGGAACTTGTATAGATTTCTGTGTGTATTTTTGTGTGAAAAAAGAGCAGTTTTCAGTGTGATTTTTCGTACGCTAAAAGAGCAGTTTATCGTGCATAAACGATCTGCCCTTTCTTGAGCACGACGCGCGCCGGGTTGCTGCCCATCCGGTAGCCGAGGAAATCCAGATCCGGGGCGTCCCAGATCACGAGGTCAGCCTGCTTCCCTTCCTCTGCGGAGCCGCAGCGGTCCGCGAGCCCGATCGCCGCCGCGCCGTTCAGCGTGACCGCGGTCAGCATCTCTTCCGGCGTCATGCGGTACTTCAGGCACGTCAGATTCATGACGAACTGAAGGTTCAGGCTCGGGCAGGAGCCGGGATTGAAATCCGAAGCGGCGGCCACCGGGACGCCGGCCTCGATGAACTGCCGTGCCGGCGCGTAGGACGCGCCGAGATAGAAGGACGTCGCGGGCAGAAGGCAGGCAATGACTTTTCCCTTCGCCATCGCGTCGATCCCCGACGGCCGGACCGCGATCAGATGCTCCGCCGAGACCGCGCCGATCTCTCCGGCAAGCTCGCTGCCGCCGATCGCGTCGATCTCGTCCGCATGGATCTTCGGCGTAAGCCCGTACCGCTTTCCGACGTCCAGGATACGGCGGCTCTCGGAGGCGTCGAACACGCCCGTCTCACAGAAGA
>JAGDBR010000034.1 GCA_017958935.1 Lachnospiraceae bacterium
CCGCGAAACTGAGGGCGTTTCTCCGGGAAAAGGTCCGGAACGGCATTGCGGAGGAAATGAGGAAAGCCGGCGTTCCGGAGGAAGCCGCTGAAACGCAGGCCGAGTCGGCGCTGACGGACGAAATGATCGAACAGGCGGCCGACAAGGCGTTCGTGCAGATCCATCTGCGGAGCGGCCTGGAAAAGTCGGAACTGGAGGACGCCGTCAAGGAGAAGCTGGGAAGGACGCTGATAGTCGTTTCGAAGGAGGACCACGCCGTCTACAAGGAGGCGATGGGGGAGGCGACCGAGGGAAAGGCGATGGGCTCCATTCTACCGGTGCTGTTCCTCGCCATCGCGGTCCTGACCATGGTGACCACGATGCACCGCATCGCGACCAAGGAGAAAACCCAGATCGGCGTCCTGAAGGCGCTGGGATTCAAAAACCGGACGATCCTTCTCCATTACTCCTTCTACGGCCTTCTGATCGGCGTCGCCGGCTCCGGGCTGGGCGCCGTTCTCGGATATTTCGTATGCAAAGCCGTCATGAGCGAGAACGGGATGATGGGCACCTATTTCGACATGCCCGACTGGACGGCGGATACGCCCGCGTTCTGCTATCCCGTGATCGCGGGAACCGTCCTTCTTCTGGCTCTCATCAGCTTCCTGTCGGTGCGGGTGCAGCTGAGGGGAACGCCTGCGGACGCCCTTCGTCCCTATACGCCGAAGACGATGAAGAAGGCGCTCATGGAAAGACTGCCGCTCTTCCGCAGAACGGGCTTTGCAACGAAGTGGAACCTCCGGGATCTGATGCGTCACAAGAGCCGCTTCGCCATGACGCTGGTGGGAATCGTGGGATGCATGGTCCTGCTCGTCGGCGGACTGGGCATGCGGGACACCATGGCGGGATTCCTGGATCTGTTCGACAGCGGCATCTCCAATTACGTGACGAAGGTCAATCTGGTCGAAGGGACGTCTCCCGAAAAAGCGAAGGATCTGATCGCCGATCTCGACGGGGACTGGGAAAGCTATTCGGGCATCAGCATCGACGGATATACCGCGACGCTGGATATCGTTCAGAACGGAAAGGGAAAAATCCGGGTCATCGACGAGGACAATCGGCCCATCGACCTGCGGGATGACGGCGTCTATCTCTGTCTTCGTCTCGCGGACCGGGCGAAAATCGGGGAGTTCATCACCTTTTCTCCCTACGGCGGGGAGGAGACCTACCGGGTCAAAGTGATCGGATACAACCGGTCCATCATGACCGAAAGCGTAACGATGACCGACCGGCTGGCCGAGGAACTCGGGATTTCGTACAGCGTATCCGCCGTTTACACGGACAGGCATTCCGGCGAAATTTCGGCTTCGGAACCGATATCCGGCAAGCAGGACAAGCGGCAGCTGATGGACAGCTTTTCGAGTTTTGTACAGATCATGGACAGCATGGTGCTGATCCTCGTCGCCGCCGCCGTCCTTCTCGGTATCGTGGTGCTTTACAATCTCGGCGTCATGAGTTATGTGGAACGGTCACGAGAACTTGCCACCCTGAAAGTCTTGGGGTTTAAGAGCAAAAAAATTGGGCGGTTGCTGATCTCGCAAAACATCTGGCTGACCGTCATCGGAGTGATCCTCGGTCTTCCCGCGGGTGTCGGAACACTGTACTGGTTGCGCGCCGCCCTTGCGTCGGAGGATGAAATGAAACTGACCCTCGGACCGGTCACCCATCTGGTTTCTGTTCTGCTC
>JAGDBR010000351.1 GCA_017958935.1 Lachnospiraceae bacterium
AGATCCTGAAGTACAAGATGCGCAAGGAAGCCGTCGAGAAGCTGGGTTTGCAGAAGGCCGCCGGGATCGAGACCGCGTAAGCACCGGGATATTAGCACTCAACACTTGACAGTGCTAACGAATCGTGATATAATACGGAATGCACGGAAGAAGCCCTTCAAGGGCCGGACCGTGCATTCTTCACGTTCCAGGAGGCTTGATATGACAGAGAGAAAAGGAAACCTGTCGATCGACAGCGAGAATATATTCCCGATCATTAAAAAGTGGCTGTATTCCGACCACGACATTTTCCTGCGCGAGCTCGTTTCGAACGGGTGCGACGCGATCACGAAGCTGAAAAAGCTCTCCCTCGTCGGCGAAGCGACGCTGCCGGAGGACTATAAGCCGCGGATCAATGTGAACTGCGACGCCGAAAAGAAGGCGCTGGAGGTCATCGACAACGGCATCGGCATGACGGCCGAGGAGGTCGACAAGTACAGCAACCAGATCGCGTTCTCGGGCGCGACCGAGTTCCTGCAGAAGTACAAGGACAAGGCGAACGAAGAGCAGATCATCGGACATTTCGGCCTGGGCTTCTACTCGGTCTTCATGGTCGCCGACAGGGTCACGATCGACACGCTGTCGTTCGAGGAGGGCGCGCAGCCGGTGCACTGGGAGTCCGAGGGCGGCACGACGTTCACGATGACGGACGGCGACAAGGCCGAGGTCGGCACGAAGATCACGCTGTACATGGCGCAGGATTCGCACGAGTTCTCGAACGAGTACCGGATCCGCGGGATCCTTGAAAAGTACTGCGGTTTCATGCCGTACGAGATCTACCTGAACCAGGGCGAAAAGCCGGTCAACGACACGACGCCGCTCTGGTCGAAGCATCCGAACGAGTGCACGGACGAGGATTACAAGGACTTCTACCGCAAGGTCTTCCGCGACTACAAGGAGCCGCTGTTCTGGATCCACCTGAACATGGATTACCCGTTCAATCTGAAGGGCATTCTGTACTTCCCGAAGATCAATCTGGGCTACGATTCGCTCGAAGGAACGATCAAGCTTTACAACAACCAGGTCTTCGTCGCGGACAACATCAAGGAAGTCATTCCGGAGTACATGATGCTCTTAAAGGGCACGATCGACTGCCCGGACCTGCCGCTGAACGTCAGCCGCTCGGCGCTGCAGAACGACGGCTTCGTCACGAAGATCCAGGACTACATTTCGAAGAAGATCTCCGACAAATTGTCAGGCCTGTGCAAGGTCGACCGCGAATTCTATGAGAAGAACTGGGAGTCCTTAAGCCCGTTCGTGAAGTACGGCTGCCTGAAGGACGACAAGTTCTGCAAAAAGATGACCGATTACGTGCTGTTCAAGGACATCTACGGCAAGTACGAGGTGCTGCCGGAGTGCCTGGAGGTCAAGCCGATCGACCTCGAGGACGAGGAAGAGAAGACGGAAGGCGCAGAGAACACGGAGAAGACCGGAGAGGCAGCGGGCGAGAACGCGGAGAACGCGGAGAACGCCGGGGCGTCTTCGGAAGAGAAGGCCGCAGAAGAGCCGAAGGAGAAGACCGTCTATTATGTGACTGACGCGATCCAGCAGAGCCAGTACATCAACCTGTTCAAGAAGGCGAAGATGACCGCGGTGCTGCTGCCGGACGAGATCGACCTGCCGTTCATCCAGCAGCTCGAAATGAAGAACCCGGGCATCCGGTTCAAGCGCATCGACGCGGACCTGGAGGACGCGTTCCGGGCGAAAAACACGAAGAAGCTCGAGGAGGAGCTGAAGGCGAACACCGAGACGCTCTCGAATCTCTTCAAAAAGGTCCTCAAAAAGGATAACGTCACGGTCAAGGCCGAAAAGCTGAAGAGCAAGGATATCTCGGCGATGCTGCTGCTGTCCGAGGAATCCCGGCGCATGCAGGAGATGATGAAGCAGTACGGCCTGTCGCAGGGCGAGATGGGCGATCTGGCGAAGGGCGAGCAGACGCTGATCCTGAACATGAACCATAAGCTCGTGCAGTACCTGCTGGCTCATGAAGAGGATGAGAACGTGAAGACCGTCTGCGAGGAGCTGTACGATCTCGCGCGGATCCAGCAGGGGCCGCTCCCGGCGGATGCGATGACGAAGTTCGTCGCCCGGACGAACGGGATCCTGGAGCTGCTTTCCGGAAAATAACCGGCGGAAAGCCTGAAGACGGCAGAATCGAAACAGAAGGCGCGGAATGCATTCCGCGCCTTTTTTCCGCGCTCTTTCCGCAAAACCGCCGTCCTTTTGCGCAGAATGCCCGCCAAACGCACGAAATGGCCGTTTTCAGCCCCGTTGCAGGTTGCGAAAACACATTGCCCGTGCTATAATCAACGGTTGGAAAGTTGGTGAATTATGGATTATATCGTGCTTGACCTTGAGTGGAATCAGGCAGCTTACAAAATCGACGAAGAAGCGGAGATCCCGTTCGAGATCATTGAGATCGGGGCCGTGAAGCTGAACAGCAGGTTCGAAAAGGTCGGAGAGTTCCAGGAACTGATCCGGCCGCAGGTCTATCCGTTCCTCGTCCGCCGGACGCGCGAGCTGACCGGCTGGCGGGACAAGGACCTCGACGAGCGCGGCATCTATTTCGAGGACGCGTGCGCGAAGTTCCTCGAGTGGTGCGGAAAGAACTACATTTTCTGTGTCTGGGGCTCTTCGGATCTGGTGCAGCTGGAACGCAACATGGCGTACTTCGACATCAAGATCCCGTGGAAATACCCGTTCAAATACCTGGACGTGCAGAAGCTCTACGCGCTGCAGGAGAATGAGGGAAAGACCCGCCGCGCCCTGGAATACGTGATCGAACAGTACGAGCTGCCGGCGGACCGGCCGTTCCACCACGCGGTGGACGACGCGGCCTACACCGCGATGGTCTTCCAGCGCATCGATCACGAAGCCTACGATTCGTACTATTCGGTCGACTATTACAAGATCCCGAAGAACCGGTTCGAGGAAGCGACCTTCCGGTTCGATACCTATACGAAATACGTGTCCCGCAGCTTCCCGCTGAAGGAGGAGGTCATCAATGACCGGCGCGTCCGGGAACTGACCTGCTTTGAGTGCCGGAAGCGGCTGAAAAAGACGATCCCGTGGTTTTCGGACAGCGGGCGGTCGTATCTGGCGCTCGGCGAGTGCAAGGATCACGGCCTGATGCGCGGGCGCATCCGCATCAAGACGGCGGAAAACTTCTCCGGATACTTTGCGGTCCGCACGATCAAGCCGTGCACCGACGAGTACCGGCAGATCATTGAAGAGAAGCGCGAGAACCTGACCGCGAAGCGGCGCGAGAAGCGCAAGCGCGAGCGGAAGAAGGGCAAGGAAAAAGCGAAGGAGCAGGAAGCGGAATGAGGATCCTGGTGACGGGCGGCGCCGGCTACA
>JAGDBR010000352.1 GCA_017958935.1 Lachnospiraceae bacterium
AACATCTACGACGCCTCGAAGGACCGGCCGGCGAAGAACGCGGTGACGCAGGAGCAGCTGGATGCGCTGGCGTTCGAGGAAGCGCCGCGGCTGAGCGGCGCCTGCCCGGTGCCTGCCGCGAATGGTGCCGATGCAGTGCCGGACGGTACGTTTCCCGTGATCATGACGAAGGAACTGTCCGTGACCGGCATGATGTGCGAGCACTGCGAGCGTCGCGTGAAGAAAGCGCTGGAAAAACTGGACGGCGTCGTTTCCGCCGAAACGAGCTTCGAAAAAGGGACGGCGGTGGTCGGCCTTTCCGAAGACGTGGACGAAGCGCTGCTGAAACAGGCCGTCGAAGACGCCGGCTACGGCTATGCGGGAATGAAGAACGCGTAGGCAGGCGGCAGGGGCCGCACAGGCCCCGTCAGAACGCAAAAAAGGGCCTTTTGAGGGCTTTTGACCTATAAACCGCACAAACAGACGCACAAAAAGCGCGCCCCGCCAACGGGCGGTTTTTGCGCGCAGGAGGGCCGTGATGATCGAAAACCTGAGAAACAACATCAACCGCTGTTTCGTCGGCAAAGAGCAGCTCGTGGACGACGTGCTCGTCTGTCTGCTCTCCGGCGGCCACGTACTGCTGGAGGACGTGCCGGGCGCGGGCAAGACGACGCTCGCGAAAACGCTCGCGCGCTCCGTCGACTGTTCTTTCGGCCGCATCCAGTTCACGCCGGACACGCTACCCTCGGACGTGACCGGCCTGTCGGTCTACAACATGAAGACCGGCGAATTCGATTATAAGGAAGGCGCGATCATGCGGAACATCCTGCTCGCGGACGAGATCAACCGGACCTCGCCGAAGACGCAGGCCTGCCTTCTGGAAGCGATGGGCGAAGGGCAGGTCACGGTCGACGGGCGCCATTACCCGCTGCCGGATCCGTTCATGGTGATCGCGACGCAGAACCCGGTCGAGTTCCTCGGCACCTACCCGCTGCCCGAAGCGCAGCTGGACCGCTTCATGATGCGCCTGACGATCGGGTATCCCGAAAAAGACCCGGAAGTCCTGATGGCGAAGAATTTCCTGGAAGGACTGACGGCCGAGAACGTTTCCGCCGTCTGCACGGGCGCGGACGTCGCGGCCATGAAGCGCGACGCCGGGAGCGTGCACGTCAGCGACGCCCTCCTCGTTTACATGCAGGAGATCATCGGGCTGACGCGCAAGGAAGAGCGGTTCGCGCTCGGCGCAAGCCCGCGGGCCTTCCTGCACCTGTTGCAGGCCTCCCGCGCGAAGGCTTACCTGTCCGGCCGGGACTATGCGAAGCCGGACGACGTGAAGGCCGTGATCGTGCAGGTCCTGCATCACCGCCTGCAGCTGACGCAGGAAGCGCGGCTGCAGAAGGAGGATCCGGACCGCCTGATCCGCGACATCGTGATCCGCGCGCATCTGCCCGTCTGATCTGAAAACATGAGAAGGAACCGGCTGATCTTTCTGGGACTGTGGCTCGCTTCGCTGGCCGGGATCTCCTTTCGGGGAGGTCCGGTGACGTACGGCCTTTTCACGTTCCTGACGCTGCTGCCGGTCCTGTCGCTGTTCTATCTTTTCGCGGTGTTCCTCGCGTTCAAGGTCTACCAGCACCTGGAAGGACGGGACCTTGTCGCGCACCATCCGCACCCGTTCCTGTTCATTCTCGAAAACGAGACATTCTTTCCCTTTTCCTGTGTAAAAGTCAATCTGTTCTCGGACTATTCCGCGATCTCCGGCCAGGACGACGGGGCGGAGTATGAACTGCTGCCGCACACGGGCATCCGCAATGAAGCGACCCTGCTGTGCCGGTACCGCGGCGAATACGACGTCGGCGTCGAGAGCATCGAGATCGTGGATTTTTTAAAGCTGTTCCGCGTTCGCTACCGGAATCCGAGCACCGTGAAGGCCCGCGTCCAGCCGGACCTGATCCGGCTGAACGAGCTGAAGAGCGTCGACATCCAGCTGCTGACCAGCGCGGATTCGCCGTCGAGCGATGCGGTCCCGGACGCCGTCGTGCGCGATTACGTTCCGGGCGACGACGCCCGTTTCATCGAATGGAAGGCGACCGCGCGCAGCGGCAGCCTGAAGACGCGCGTGCGGACCGGCGAGACGCAGCAGGGGATCGGCATCCTCATGGGCACCGAGCGGACGACGCAGGAGCCTGCCGGGTATCTGCCGGTCGAGAACAAGCTGATCGAAACGACGCTGGCGCTCGCCTGGTTCTTTGCGGCGGACCATACGCCCGTGACGCTCGGGCTGAAGACGTCGTCGTTTAAAAAGCTGACCGTTGACCGGCCGGAGAAGTTCGGCAGCTGCTACGAAGCGCTTTCGTCGCTGGTGTTCACCGATCTGCAGAAAGAAACGGATCTTCTTCAGGAGGCTGGCAGGGACCCGGCCTTCCTGAAGTGCCGCATCGTTTTCATCGTCATCAAGGACCTGTCCGCCGAAGCCTTGTCGCTCGCGGCGGCGCTGAACCGCAGCAACGTCTCGGCCGTCGTCTGTAAGATCGTGACGGATCCGGAGGAGCAGCTGCCGGTGCTTTCCCTGCCGCGCACGCAGCTGATCGCGGTGCCGGCGGAGAAGCCGCTGGAGGAGGTGCTGTGATGACGCTGTTCATTTATGACGTCCTCTATGCGGTCCCGCTCTCGCTGGTCCTGACCTATCTGTCCGCTGAAGTACTGCAGCTGTACGAGGTTTCCCTCGCGGTCTATGCGCTCGCGGCGGCGTTCACCGTCTACTTCGCGGGCTTCCTGCGCTCCGGCAGATGGGTCCGCGCGGCCCTGATCCTGTTGCTGTTCCTCGGCGTGCTGCTGCCGGTGCGTTTCATCCCGGAGGAGGGGGAAACGGCGGCCTTCCTTTACCGGAACCGCTGGGTGCTGTGGTGCTTCCTGACGGCGCTCGCCGCGTTCGTGCTGGAGCGGGTCCTGGCGCGCTTCCTGTATGCCAAATGCGCGCTCGCGGCACTCATTGCCATAGGGCTTGCGGTCACGGCCGCGCTCGGGCGGACGGTCCCGGGGCCCGCGGTCGCGGTGGCGCTGTTCTTCGTGCTCTGCACGGCGGCGGAAGCCGTCCGGGAGACCGCGCGGAAGAAGAAACCGCTCCCGGAAGGGCAGGAAGACCGGCCGGTCCACGCGTACATGGCGTATCTTGCGCCGTTCTTATTGCTGGTCCTGCTGTACACGGCGCTGTACAAGGCGCCCGAAGAGCCCTACGGCTGGGAGTTCGCGAAGCGCATCTACGCGAACGTCTCGTCCGCCGTAGACCGCCTGCAGATCGGGGTCTTCCAGCGCCGCTCCGAGTCCTATGAGGACGCGGAAGTCGGCTTCTCGGAGCGTTCCCTGTTCCCGGGCAGCCTTTCGGACAACGGCCGTGAGGTCATGTACGTGACCGGAGACACCTATTATCCGGCGCAGGTCTACCTGGTCGGAAAGGTCTTCACCCGCTTCGAGGGACGGACCTGGGCTTCCGACGCGGACTCCTCCGACAATGAGCAGCTGCTCGATTACATGGAGACGTTTGCGGCCGTCCGCCGCTTCGACCCCGAAAAGACCTATGACTACATCCGTTCGGCGTCGGTCCTGCTGGAATACCGTTTCTTCAGCTCGGCGCACCTGTTCCACCCGCAGAAAACGCTGATCACCGGGAACGTGCTGACCGGCATCGGCTTCCGCCACGAAGGCGCGAACATCGTCGCCGAAAAGCGCATTTCGTACGAGGACGCCTACCGGCTGACTTACCTGCGGCTGAATCGCGGCAATGCAGCGTTCGAGGACCTCCTGACCGCAGAGACGCTGCCGACGAAGGCGGAATGGGACGAAGCCGTCGAAGCCTCGCGCGTTCATCAGAGCGCGCATCTGTCATACGAAAATTATCTTGCCTACCGGGCGGAACAGCTGCTGACGTACGGGGAACCGCCCGTACTGACGGAGAGGACCGCGCAGTGGCTGAAGAAAGCCGTCGGCGAAGAGCAGAGCGCTTACGGGAAGGCGCTGCGGATCGCCGCCGCGCTGAAGAAGATGGATTATGACGTTTCCCCGGGGCAGCTGCCCGCTTCCGTGCAGAGCGGCGGGGATTTCCTGGACTGGTTCCTGTTCGAAGGGAAGTGCGGCTACTGCAACCATTACGCGACGGCGCTGACCCTCCTTTCGCGCGCGGCCGGCGTTCCGGCGCGCTACGTGCAGGGCTTCGTCGCGTCGGCGCGCACGGAGACCACGCTCCTGTGGTCGGGCCAGGCGCACTCCTGGTGCGAGATCCTGGTCCCGGGCTTCGGCTGGCTGACGATGGACGCGACGCCGGGATACGGCGTCGATTCGTCCTGGCCGGCTTCGGGCGGCAGCGCGAAGCCCGGCAATCTCCTGCCGGACGATGACGACGGAGAGGATGATGAGCACGACGAGCCGGATCCGGCCGTGATCGAAGAACTGCGGCGGCAGGAGGAAGAGCGGCAGCAGGCCGAGGCGCGCCGGAAGGCGGCGATCCTCAGGACCCTGCTGATCCTGGCGGGCAGCGCGGTCCTGGCCGTGCTCGCGGTGCTGGGCTTCCGGCTGCTGACGGTACGAAAGCGCTATGACCGCGCCGAGGCGGGCGTGAAGCTGCGGATCCTCGCCGCGCGGAACATGCGCCTGCTTTCCGGGCTCGGACTGGAGAATGTGCCCGGCGAGACGCTGGCGGAATACGCGCAGCGCATTTCGGCTTTCGAGCCGTTCGACGGGGAGTCGCCGGAGGGCGCGGAAGAGACGCTGGAGAAGATCCGCAGGGATTATCCGGCGTTCACCGAAAGCTACGAACGCTTCCTGTTCAAGGACCTGCAACCGCAGGCGGAAGAGATCGCCGCAGCGGAGGGATTGAGCGCTGCGATCCGGGAACTCGTGCGGACGGTCCGGCCGTTCGCCGGCCGGATGGAGATCTTCGCGCAGGATCTGAAGGAATAAACAGCCGCGGGAAGGCCGCGGCGCGGACAGACAGAAAAAGGCTGCGGTCTCCCCGCAGCCTTTTGGATTAATGCGCCCGCGGATCATTTTCCGCAGCCTTTTGGATTAATGCGCCGCGGATCATTTTCCGCAGCTATTTTCGATTGAGGCGCCCTGGGATCACTCCCCGCAGACGTAATAGTCGAATGAAAGGGCTTTGAAGCGCTCCATGGCTTCCTTGAAAGACGGATCGAGCGCCGAGACGCGGCCCTTCCCGGAAACGAGCGGATCAATGAAGCGCTTTTTCGCGTCGATCCTGCGCCACAGGCCGTCCGGCCCGGGCGATGCGGCCGCGCGGATCCGGCTCATCTGCCGGAAGGCGGTCCAGGCGCTAGCGGTCTCCGGATCACCCAGGAATTTCCCGATGACGCGGGACTCGTCCGTATAGAGGTCGTCTGCGGTGATCACGTTCCGCCCGATCGCGCCGCGGCAGATCTCGGCGAGCCGCTGCATCGAGTAGCGGTCCTGATCGGTCGTGTAGAACATGCCGCAGGCCAGCGCATTGTGCGCGAAACGGCGCGCGAGCGATTCGGTCCCGAACGAAAGCTCCGGGAGGCCGTCCTCGTTTTCGTCGACAGTCAGATCGCGGTACATCCGAAGTGCCTCCGCGACCGTGGCGTGCCGGTAGTGCACCATGTTCTCCAGCGTATATTCGAGACGGTCCGCACAGAGGCGCGGGCCTTCGTTGTCGGCGACGGGGTACAGGTGGTAGTCGCAGACGTCTTCGGTCGTCAGGCCAAGATCCTGAAGCAGCGCCGAGATCACCGGATCCCGCCCGATGAACTCCTTCGTGCCGTCCTCGGTCGCTTCCTGCTTCAGGTAGTCGCCGCGCATGAAGTCGATCACGTGCGCGAAGACCGGCGTCGCGATGTCATGGAACAGGCCGGAAAGCGCCTGTTTCTCGTCCTGCGTGAAGCGCCAGACGATCAGGGCGACCCCGAGGCTGTGCTCATAACGCGAGTAGGGCGGCAGCACGGTGAAGCACGGGAACGAGGTATACTCGCAGCCGCAGTTCATGCCGACGTCCTTCAGCCGCTGCATCGCCGGCGCTTCCAGCGCGCGGGCAATGAACGGCGGCACAGGCTCATGCAGTTTCGAAACGATCTCGATCATCGGATCCCTCCCCGGGGGCAAGCTGATTATACCGCGGGACGCGCGTTTAGGCAACGGTTTTGCGCGAAGGCGCGTCATTGGGCATTCCCGCTTGCAAAAGAGCGCATCCTGTGGTAAAATTCCTACGATTATGCGGTTTCCGGCTGCGAAACAGGCCGGAGAACGACGAAGAACGGACCGGAGCAGGCGCTTCGGCAGGCAGGGGGAGACATATGCCCGTTAAAATCACATCCGACAGCACCTGCGACCTGTCGCCGGAACTGATCGCACAATATGACATCGCCATCTCGCCGCTGACCGTGACGCTCGGCAGCAAAAGCGGCTTCGACGGCATCGACATCACGCCCGACGACATCTACCGGTACGTCGAGGAGACGGGGCGGCTCTCGCAGACGAGCGCGGCCGGCCTGATCCAGTATCAGGACTTCTTCCGCGAGTGGCGGGAGCAGGGCTATGACGTCGTGCATTTCAACATCAGCAGCGAGTTCTCGAGCAGCTTCCAGAACGCGCATGTGGCGGCCGACGAGATCGGCGGCGTGCGGGTCGTGGATTCGCGGAACCTGTCCACGGGTCAGGGGCTCGCGGTCCTGAGAGCCGCGGAGCTCGCACGCGAAGGCGCGGACGCCGATGAGATCGTCCGGGCCTGCGAGGAAATGATCCCGCGCGTCGAAGCGAGCTTCGTCGCGAACAGCATCGACTATCTCTACAAGGGCGGCCGCTGCACGGCGCTTGCCGCGCTCGGCGCGAACGTCCTGCAGATCAAGCCCTGCATCGAGGTCATCGACGGCCGGATGACGCCCGGGAAGAAATACCGCGGCAAGATCGACCGCGTCATGCGCGACTACGTCCAGGACCGGCTGAAGGACCGGGACGACATCGAGACGAAGCGGATCTTCATCACGCACACACGCTGCGCGGCGGAGACCGTGGACGCGATCCGGGACATGATCCGCGAATACCAGCCCGGGATCGAAGAGATCCTCGAGACGACGGCCGGCGCGACGATCACGACGCACTGCGGGCCGGGCACGCTCGGCGTGCTTTTCGTGCGGAAGGCGTAAAAAAGGATCAAGCGGCGGAACATCTGCCGGAAGATACGGCGCCGTCCGCCGGAAGACGAAAAGACCGGAAAAAGC
>JAGDBR010000353.1 GCA_017958935.1 Lachnospiraceae bacterium
ATGCCGGACATCGTCGCGGCGAGCGACGAGCCGACCGAACCGCGCGAGCCGACGAGATAGCCGTCCGAGACGGACTTTTTCACGAGCTTCTCGGCGATCATGTACATGACCGCGTAGCCGTTACCGATGATCGAGGTCAGCTCCTTGTTCAGCCGCTCTTCCACGATCGGCGGCAGCGGGTTCCCGTAGATCTCGTAGGCCTTCCGGAAACAGGCGGTCTTCAGGTCGGTGTCGGCGTTCTCGATGACCGGCGGGCACTTGTCGGGCCTGACGGGCGAGATGACGTCGATGCTGTCGGCGATCCTGTTCGTATTCCTGACGACGATCTCGTAGGCTTTTTCGGCGCCGAGATAAGAGAACTCTTCGAGCATCTCTTCCGTCGTCCTGAAATACAGCGGCGTTTCTTCCGACTCCTTGTAGCCGGAACCCGCCTGCAGGATCGTCCGGTAAATGCTGTCTTCCGGTTCGATAAAATGCACGTCGCCGGTCGCGCAGACCGGTTTGCCGTAATAATCGCCGAGCGCGACGATCCTGCGGTTCAGTGCCTGCAGGTCTTCGGGCGTCCGGATGTCGTAATGCGTGTCCCCGTAGAGGTACTGATTGTTCCCGACGGGCTGGACCTCAAGGTAGTCGTAGAACGACACGATGCGTTCAAGCTCCTCGTCCGTCTGGCCTTCCAGGACCGCGTTGAAAAGTTCGCCCATCGAGCACGCGGACCCGATGATCAGGCCCTCGCGGCGTTCCTGCAGCAGGGATTTCGGGATGCGCGGACGCGCAGGACGCCCGCCGTAATATTTCAGCAGCGAATCGGAAACGGTCCTGTACAGATTGACGCGGCCCGTTTCGTTCTTCACGAGAATGATGACATGGTGACTGTGCATGCGCCGGATGTCGTCCGCCGTCGGCTTGACGAAGTCCTGCGCTTCCTTGAGCGTCGTGATGCCCTGCGCACGGAAGCGGCGGATGAAGATCCCGTGGATGCCGGCGCAGCATTCCGCGTCGTCGACGGCACGGTGATGGCTGCCGAGCGGCACGTTCATCTCCTTCGCGACCGCGTCGAGCGAATAGCTCTTCAGGTGGCGCAGCATCGCGTGCGCGATCCCGAGCGTGTCCGCATAAGAGAACGGTGTGAACGGGATGCCGCACTGCTTCAGCTTCTCGGACAGGAACGACACGTCGAATTCAGCGTTGTGCGCGACGAGATACGAATCGCCGACGAAGTCCATGAAGCGCGGCAGGATCTCTCCGATCTTCTCCGCGCCCCGCACCATCTCGTCGGAGATGCCGGTCAGGTTCTCGATGCGGAACGGGATCGGCATGTCGGGATCGACGAAGGCGGAGAACCGGTCGACGATCTGACCGTCCGACAGTTTCACGGCGCCGATCTCGATGATCCTGTCCTGCACGGGCGAGAGGCCCGTCGTTTCCAGGTCGAAAACGACGCAGGTGTCGCTCAGCGCACGATTTCCGGGCCTTACGACGGTCTCTTTCGTATCGTCGACCAAATAGCCCTCTACGCCGTAAATGACCTTAAAATCGCTGATTTTGCCTTTCTGGAGATAATGCAGAGCCTCCGGGAAGCCGTAAACGTAGCCGTGGTCCGTCAGCGCGAGCGCGGGATGGCCCCAGGCGCGTGCCGTGTCCAGCAGCCGGTCGAGGTCCGCCAGTCCGTCCTTCTCGGAGAACTTCGAATGGCAATGCAGTTCCACACGCTTTTCGGCGGCTTCGTCATGCCGCTTCAGCGCGGGTTCCGGCTCTTCCTTCAGGATGCCCTGGACGTGGCGCACGGAGACTTCCTTGTCGAAACTGTCGTACTGCGCAAGCCCCTTCATCCGGATCCATTCGCCGTCCTTCAGCCTGCCGGCAAGTTCTTCGGCGTCGTCGTTCGAAACGAACAGCTTGACCATGATGGAATCCGTGCCGTCCGTCACCGCGAACGAAATGATGCTGCGTTCGCCGTTCCGCATCTCGCGGACTTCCTGCCCGAAGATGCGGCCTTTCACGGCGACGGTGCCCTCATCATTCGCGCCGTAAGACGACAGCGGCCGGATCTCGTCGTCGAAGGGACGCCCGTAGATCAGGTTCGGATCGTCCGAGACGCGGACGGTCCGCGGGGTGCGGACAGCGCCGCGGCCTTTGCCCTTTCCGGC
>JAGDBR010000354.1 GCA_017958935.1 Lachnospiraceae bacterium
CGCCGTGAACACGCCGTATTCCCGCGTGCTGCGGTAGACCGCGCCGACGACCTCCTCGTTTTCCCGGAAGGTCTTTGACGCTGCCGGGCTTAAGAACTCATAGATCTTCGTCGTGGCGGCAATGCGGCCGGACTTGTCCAGATACAGACGGACGAGGACCCGGTCTCCGCCCGAAAGCCGGGCTTCCTGTTCCTTAAATGGCACAAGGAGGTCTTTTTCGAGTCCCCAATCAAGGAAGGCGCCCACTTTCGTCGTGGATTTTACAGTCAAATAGGCAAACTGCCCCACTTCTGCGTACGGCCGGTTGACCGTCGCGATCGGGCGGTCCTCCGAATCACGGTATAAAAAGACCGTGACGGGGTCGCCTGCCTTCAGATCCTTCGGGACCTGCTTTTTCAGCAGCAGGACTTCGGTCCTGTCGTCCGTCAAATACGCGCCGACTTCCGTGAAGCGCGCGGCTTTCAGGGTTTCTGTCTTTCCGATGTTCATGGATCCCTCCATAGGTGCCGGCGATCCCTTCGCCGGAAAAGGAAAGGCAGCAGAAGTCTGCTGCCTTCCCGAACCGCTGCCTCGGACAATCCGGTCAGAGCCGCATTGACCGGCAGGTTCTTTTCATTATGCCTGAAGTTCTCTTGCGTACATTTCGCGGAGCTCGTTCAGGTGCTTGTAGCGGAGCACTGCCTTTTCGGCGGCTTCGTTGAACAGCATTTCCGCACGCTCCGGGAACGAAAGGGTCAGCGAAGAATACCGGGCTTCGTTCATCAGGAACTCCTTGTAATCCGTGGTCGGTGCCTTGGAGTCGATCGTGAGCGGATTCTTGCCTTCGGCCTTCAGTGCCGGATTGTACCGGAACATGTTCCAGTAGCCGCAGTCCACGGCCTTCTTCATTTCGGCCTGGCAGTTCGTCATGCCGCCCTTGATCGAATGCATTTCGCAAGGCGCGTAGCCGATGACGAGCGACGGTCCGTGGTACGCTTCCGCTTCCTTCAGGGCCTTCAGCGTCTGGTTCTGATCCGCGCCCATCGCGATCTGCGCGACGTAGATGTAACCGTAGGACATCGCGATCTCCGCGAGGCTCTTCTTCTGGATCGATTTGCCGGCTGCCGCAAACTGCGCGACCTGGCCGATCTGGGAAGCCTTGGAGGCCTGGCCGCCGGTGTTGGAATAAACTTCGGTATCGAATACCATGACGTTGACGTCTTCGCCCTGCGCAAGGACGTGATCCAGTCCGCCGTAGCCGATATCATAAGCCCAGCCGTCGCCGCCGAAGATCCAGACGGACTTCTTCGTCAGGTACTCCTTGTTTGCGAGAATGTCCTTGCCGGGAGCGCCGAGATTCTCTTTTGCCTCGAGAAGCGGAAGGAGCTTGTCCACCGCCGCGCGGTTTGCATCCGCGTCGTCGAGCGTTGCCAGATACTCAGCTGCCGCCGCCTTGACCTCCTCGTCAAGACCGTTCTCGGTAATGTATTTCGCGTCCTCGATCAGACGGTTGCGGATCGTCTTCTGGCCGAGATAAATGCCGAAGCCGTGTTCCGCATTGTCCTCGAAGAGGGAGTTCGCCCACGCGGGGCCTCTGCCCTCCTTCGTGACGGTATACGGGCTCGTCGCTGCCGGGCCGCCCCAGATCGAGGAGCATCCGGTCGCGTTGGAAATGTACATCCGGTCGCCGAAAAGCTGCGTGATGAGACGGGCATAGGAGGTCTCCGCGCAGCCTGCGCAGGAGCCGGAGAACTCGAGCAATGCTTTCTTATACTGCGAGGAGATCACGCTCTGATTGGACGCAAGCTCCGGCTTCTCGGAAACGTTCGCGACGCAGTAGTCGAAGACTTCCTGTTCCTTGAGCTGCGTTTCCTGCGGGACCATCTTCAAAGATGCGGTCGGGCAGACGCCGACGCACACGCCGCAGCCCATGCAGTCAAGCGGAGAGACCGCCATCGTGAAGCTATAGCCGGCCTTGTTGACAAGGGCGGCTTTTGCGGCGTAGCGGGTCTCTTTCGGCGCCGCGGCTTTTTCCGCGACGTCGAGCGCGTACGGACGGATCGTCGCGTGCGGGCAGACGAACGCGCACTTGTTGCAGGCGACGCACGTCTCGGCATTCCACTCCGGAACGCTGACCGCGACGCCGCGCTTCTCATAGGCGGAAGCGCCCTGCTCAAACGTGCCGTCCGCGTGATCTAAGAACGCGGACACCTTGAGGCTGTCGCCGTCCATCTTGCCGACCGGGCGCATGATCGAATCGACCTGCTTCAAAAGCTTCGCCGGTCCGGCTTCCTCGATCGTTTCCTTCTCGTCGACCGCATTCGCCCAGTCTGCCGGGATCTCGACCTTCACGTAGGCCGTC
Organism: Lachnospiraceae bacterium; assembly: GCA_017958935.1. Next base: position 2,342 of record JAGDBR010000354.1, read on the forward strand.
GCGCCGGCGTCGATCGCTGCTTCGTTCATGCGGACGATCTCGATACCCTTCTTCATGAATTTCTGCGCCTTTTCCTTCATGTAGCCGATGGCTTCTTCAGGCGGCAGGACCTTTGAAAGGGAGAAGAACGCGGACTGCAGCACCGTGTTCGTACGCTTGCCGAGGCCGATCTTCTGCGCGAGGTCGATCGCGTTGACGATATAGAGCTGAACGTCGTTCTTCGCGATGTAACGCTTCGTTTCCGCATTCAGATGCTCGCTCAGTTCCTCGGGCGTCCACTGGCAGTTGATCAGGAACACGCCGCCGGGCTTGACGTCGTTGACCATCTTGTAGCCCTTGATGACGTAGGACGGATTGTGGCAGGCCACGAAGTCCGCCTTGTTGATGTAATACGGGCTCTTGATCGGCTGGTCGCCGAAGCGCAGATGGCTGATCGTGATGCCGCCGGTCTTCTTGGAGTCGTACTGGAAGTACGCCTGGACGAACTTGTCCGTGTAGTCGCCGATGATCTTGATGGAGTTCTTGTTCGCGCCGACTGTTCCGTCGCCGCCAAGGCCCCAGAACTTGCACTCGA
>JAGDBR010000355.1 GCA_017958935.1 Lachnospiraceae bacterium
CCGACCGCCGCGAAGGCTTCCGCGATCTCCGCCTCGCTGACGGCGTGGCAGTCCGGCCGCACCTTGTCGAAACGCTCGGTCAGATCCTTCAGCGCTTCGTCGCCGCGTGCGCGCAAGTCGGCAATGATCGCCGCGACGACCGACGATACGTCGGCTGAGGTGACCATGCGCGACAGGCTCTCTTCATTCGATACTTCGCCTGCTTTCAATATTCTGATCATTTTCGTATCCTCATCCGTTTGTCCGGGACGCCTTCTCTGCCGTACCCGTCCGGTCCTTTCTCTGTCCCTGCTCAGCCGTCCAGCTGCGAACGCAGGCCCTTGAGCAGCCTGTCGACCGCTTCCTTCCTGAACGCGTAGCCCGCGCGGTTCGCGATGAGCCGCGCGCTGACCGGCATGATCACTTCCCGCTCGACGAGCCCGTTCTCCCGGAGCGTCGTGCCGGTCTCGACGATGTCGACGATCACGTCCGACAGACCCAGGATCGGCGCCAGCTCGATCGATCCGTTCAGGTGGATCACGTCGATGTCCCGGCCGAGCGACGCGTAATAGTCCGCCGCGATCCGCCCGAACTTCGTCGCGACCCGCAGCGTCCTGTCCGGATCGTCCTCGAAATCCTTCTTCGCCGCGACCGCCATCCGGCAGATCCCGGTCTTCAGGTCCAGAAGCTCGTAGACTTCCGGCGCATATTCCGCGAGGATGTCCTTCCCGCAGACGCCGATGTCCGCGGCGCCGCGCTCGACGTAGACCGCGACGTCCGAAGGCTTCACCCAGAAGTAGCGGACCCGCTTCTCTTCGTTCGTGAAGATCAGCTTCCGGCTGTCGGACACGGCCTCCGGGCATTCGAAGCCCGCCTCGGCGAACATCCGGTAGACCTTTTCCCCGAGCCGTCCTTTCGGAAGGGCAATGCGCAGGAAGCCGGCGTCATTGACCGCAGCGTTTCCTTCCGGTGTTTCGGTCTTTCCGTCCGCTTCCGGAGCGTCCAACGCCATCGCGCCCGGCTGCTCGAGCCGGTCCAGGTAGACGGCGAAACCGATCGCGCCGCACTTTTTTCCCATGCGCCGCGCGAGCTCGTCGTACCGGCCGCCCGAAAGCACGGCGGACGGGATCCCCGGGACGTAGCCCTTGAAGACGATCCCGCTGTAATAACGCGTCCCGCATTCCAGCGAAAGGTCAAACCGCAGCATGCCGGACAGGCCGGCTTTCTCAAAGCCTCCGGCGACCATTTCAAGCGGCTGAAGGGCTTCCGCGTCCGCGCCGAGCGCTTTCAGCGCGCCGAGCACTTCCGCGGGTTCTCCGGAAAGATCCGGCAGCTTCAGCAGCCGCGCGGCGTCTTCTATGCTGCAGCCGGCGTCCTGAAGAAGCGCTTCGAGCCCGTGCCGGTTCTTCTCGGCGATCAGGGCAAGCGCGCGGCTGAAGTCTTCGCCGAACAGCCCGGCTTTCTTCGCGAAAGCCGCGGGGATCGCCGGCAGTGAGACGCTGAAAAGTCCCGCGCCGTCTCCCGCCGCCGTCTGCACGCTCTTCGCAGCCAGCAGCACGACCTCCAGCACTGCGCCGTCATCGACGTCGCCGATGCATTCGAGGCCCATCTGCTGGATCTCCCGGTAGGTCTTCGAGGTGTCCGAGATCCGGTACACGCTCTCGTTGTAGTAGACCTTGTTCAGCTTTCCTTTCGCTTCCCGCGTGTTCCGGATGACCGACAGGGTCACGTCCGGCTTCAGCGCCATCAGCTTCCCGTTCGTGTCCGTGAACGTGATGATGCCCTCGGACTCCAGGATGTCTTTATTGTTCGCGTAGAGATCGTATTCCTCGAACTTGCTCATTTTGTAGCGGCGGTAGCCGCCTGCTTCATAGAGCGCCCGGAACGAGGCGATCCTTTTTTCCGTGTCTTTCATGCTGTCTTCCCGCTTTCCGCGATCCTTGCGGCCGGCCGTTCCCGGTCCCGCCGCCCGGTCCTGTCCGGCCCTGCCGGCGTCCCGTTCTTCAGTCTTCTTCCGCCAGCGCCGCCAGTGCGCAGCCGTATCCGCCGCTGCCGTAATCCAGGCACCGCTTCACGCGGCTGATCGTCGTCGAGCTCGCGTTCGTGAGCTCGGAGACCTTCTGGTAGCTGCAGCCCTTGTTCAACAGCCGCGCGACCTCCAGCCGCTGCGACATTTCTTTCAGTTCCTTGATCGTGCACAGGTCCTCGAAGAGCGCGTAGCACTGCTCCTCGTTCTCCAGGGCCAGGACGGCCTTCATGAGCCTGTCGGTATATGCCGAATGCAATTCTTTCACCATGCCGTTGACTCCTTTTCTTCCGGTATGCGCGCGGGCGGCTGCGGTTTTTCGGGCAGCCTGCGTCCGCGCCGGAAACGGTACTTTCGTATTCTACCACACTACCGCACTAAAGCACAAGAGTAAATTTGCACAATTTGAAGACTGTCCGGCGGCCCCACCCGGTGAAAAATCATTGAACTTTTACGCGTCTTGTGGCATAATGTTCTAAATATGTGTATTTTCCGCGGAGCCGCCGCACGGCGGGTGTTTTCGTCCCGCGGAAACGAATAGGAGGATCAATGGATCTTTTCGAAAAATGCTACCGCCCGCAGGCAGCGGATGAAGCCCGGGAGCGAGGGGTATACCCGTATTTCCACGCACTGGAATCCAGGCAGGACACCGAGGTCATCATGGAAGGCAAGCGCCGGATCATGCTCGGTTCGAACAACTACCTGGGCCTGACGACCCATCCGGAAGTCATCGAGGCCGGCATCCGCGCGTTCGAGCAGTACGGCTCGGGCTGCAGCGGCTCCCGCTTCCTGAACGGCACGCTCGAACTGCACCTGCAGCTGGAAAAGGAGCTCGCGCAGTTCCTGCACAAGGAAGCCGTCATGACGTTCTCGACGGGCTTCCAGTCGAACCTCGGCATCATCAGCGCGATCGTCGGCAAGGACGATTACGTCATCATGGACCGCGAGAACCACGCGAGCCTGTACGACGCTTGCAAGCTCTCCTACGGCACGATGCTCCGCTACCGCCACAACAACATGGAAGAGCTCGAAAAATGCCTGCAGCGCGTGCCCGAGACGGCCGGCTGCCTGATCGTGACGGACGGCGTCTTCTCCATGGGCGGCGACATCGCGAAGCTTCCCGAGATCTGCGCGCTGGCTGAAAAATACGGCGCGCGCGTCATGGTCGACGACGCGCACGGTCTGGGCGTCATCGGCGAAGGCGGCCGCGGTACCGCGAGCTATTTCGGTCTTGAGGACAAGGTCGACATCTACATGGGCACCTTCTCGAAGTCGCTGGCATCGCTCGGCGGCTACATGGCCGCGAGCGCCCGGGTGGCCGACTATGTACGCCACTCCTCCCGGCCGTTCATCTTCTCCGCCTCAATCCCGCCGGCCAACTGCGCGGCGGCCCTGGCAGCTCTCCGCATCCTCGAAA
>JAGDBR010000356.1 GCA_017958935.1 Lachnospiraceae bacterium
AGAAGTCCAAGGGCACGAAGGTCTTCGCGCTGGGCGGCAAGATCCACAACACCGGCCTCGTTGAGATCCCGATGGGCACGACGCTCCGCGAGATCATCGAGAACATCGGCGGCGGCATCCCGAACGGCAAGAAGTTCAAGGCCGCGCAGACCGGCGGCCCGTCCGGCGGCTGCATCCCGGTCTCCCTGATCGACACCCCGGTCGACTATGACAACCTGACGGCCATCGGCTGCATGATGGGTTCCGGCGGTCTGATCGTCATGGACGAAGACAACTGCATGGTCGACATGGCGAAGTTCTTCCTGAACTTCACGGCCGACGAGTCCTGCGGCAAGTGCACCCCGTGCCGTGTCGGCACGCGCAGGATGCTCGAGATCCTTGACAAGATCACGTCCGGCCAGGGCGAGATGGAAGACCTCGACAAGCTCGAAGAACTGGCGAAATACATTAAAGAGAACTCGCTCTGCGGCCTGGGTCAGACGGCCCCGAACCCGGTCCTTGCGACCCTGCGGTTCTTCCGCGACGAGTATGTCGCCCATATCGTGGAGAAACGGTGCCCGGCCGGCGTGTGCAAGGATCTGCTGACCTACACGATCGACAAGGACCGCTGCATCGGCTGCGGCCTGTGCGCGCGCAACTGCCCGGTCAACGCGATCGAAAAGACCGATTACGTCGCGCCGAATCACAAGCTCGCGTCCTACGCGATCGATGCCGCGAAGTGCATCAAGTGCGGCGCCTGCATGGCCAACTGCAAGGTCAAGGCCATTTCGAAACGGTAAGGAAAGGAGACAGCAGACATGGCTGAAATGTTGAATTTAACGATCAATGGTGTGGCTGTTTCCGCACCGAAAGGCTCCACGATCCTCGAAGCCGCGCGTCTTGCCGGCGTCGAGATCCCGACCCTTTGCTTCATGAAAGACATCAACGAGATCGGCGCCTGCCGCATCTGCGTTGTGGAGGCCAACGAAGGCCGCGGTTTCCGCATCGTGACGTCCTGCGTCTATCCGGTGTCGGAGGGCATGGAGGTCCGCACGAACTCCGCGAAAGTCCAGAATGCCCGCAAGACCACGCTGGAGCTGATGCTCTCCATGCACAACAAGGAGTGCTTGAGCTGCGTGCGTTCCACGAACTGCGAGCTCCAGAAGCTCTGCCGCGAGTACGGCGTCGAAGAGAATACGTTCAAGGGCTTCCGCCCCGAGTATGAGATCGACCGCTCCGCGGCGCACCTCGTCCGCGACAATAACAAGTGCATCCTTTGCCGCCGCTGCGTGGCCGTCTGCAACCAGCAGTTCGTGTCCGTCATCGGCGCGAACGACCGCGGCATCGACACGAACATCGGCCAGGCCTTCGACCTGCCGCTGAACAACGTGCCCTGCATTTCCTGCGGACAGTGCACGGTCGTCTGCCCGACGGGCGCCCTGACCGAAAAGGACGACACCCCGAAGGTCTGGGAAGCCCTGGCGGATCCGACCAAGACCGTCATCGTGCAGACCGCTCCGGCGATCCGCGCGACGCTCGGCGAATTCTTCGGCATGCCGGTCGGCACGAACGTCGAAGGCAAGATGGCCGCGGCGCTTCGCCGCTTAGGCTTCGACAAGGTCTTCGACACCGATTTTGCGGCCGACCTGACGATCGTCGAGGAAGCGAACGAGCTCATCGAACGTGTGAAGGAAGGCGGCGTGCTGCCGATGATCACTTCCTGCTCGCCGGGCTGGGTCAAGTTCTGTGAATTCTATTATCCGGACCTGCTGCCGCATCTGTCCTCCTGCAAGTCGCCTCACGAAATGGAAGGCGCCCTGGTCAAGACCTACTGGGCGGAGAAGAACGGCATCGATCCGAAGGACATCGTGGTCGTTTCCGTCATGCCGTGTACGGCGAAGAAGTTCGAGATCGGCCGCGAGGACGAGTCCGCTTCCGGTTATCCGGACGTCGACATCGCGATCACGACGAGAGAGCTCGGCCGCATGATCGAGCGCGCAGGCATCCGCTTCACGAACCTTCCGGACGAGGACTTCGACAGCCCGCTGTCCGAGGACACCGGCGCAGCCGTCATTTTCGGCGCGACCGGCGGCGTCATGGAAGCGGCGCTCCGTACCGCGAACGACTGGATCAGCGGCGAAGACGCTTCGGAAGTCGATTACGAGGCGGTCCGCGGCACGCTCGGCTTGAAGCAGGCGTCCGTGAACATCAAGGGCCTCGGCGAGGTCAAGGTGGCGGTCGCTTCCGGCGCCGCGGCGGCGAAGGTCGTCATGGACCAGCTCGCGGCGGGCAATCCGGCCGGCTGGACCTTCATCGAGATCATGGGCTGCCCGGGCGGCTGCGTGAACGGCGGCGGCCAGCCTTATCAGCCGCAGTACGTACGCGATTCCGTCGACCTGAAGGCGCTGCGCGCGAAGGCCCTGTACGATCAGGACCGCGGCATGACGCTCAGGAAGTCCCATCAGTCGGCGGCGATCCTCGAGCTTTACGGTGAGGGCAAGTGGTATGAAGGCTTCGGCAAGGGCCGTGCGCATCACGATCTCCACACCTCTTACGTGAAACGCGAGAAGTTTGACTACAAGAAGTAATGCAAAACAGAAGGAGGGGCTGTCTTGAACAGCCCCTTTTTTTACCATGACGAAAGAACAGATCTTTTTTCTGACGGCGGGCCTGATCCTGGCCGCCGTCGTCATCTACATGCTGGTCACCTCGAAGACCCGGAAGCGCAGAAGGCTGCTGGGGCGCGTTCGCGCGCTCTACGGACAGGTGCCGAACCGGGAGTACAGCTCGGAAGAACTGGAGAAGATCCGGAGCTTCTTTGATGCCGTGCACGAACCGGACCGTTTCGCGATCGACGACATCACCTGGAACGACCTGTCGATGGACCGGATCTTCATCGCGATGAACCATACCTTCTCGTCGGTCGGCGAAGAAGTGCTGTACGCGATGCTGCGGGAGCCGGTCTTCGACGAAGCGGAGCTTCGGGAACGCGACAGGCTCGCGAAGTTCTTCGCTGAGAACACAGCGCTTCGCGAGGAGCTTTCCGTCGACTTTTCGATGATCGGGCGGACACGCAAATACGCGCTGATCCGGTTCCTGTCGAATTTCCGCGAGCTGAGACTGAAGCCCGACTGGATCCACCTGCTGCCGGTCGCGCTGCTCGTCGTCGCCGTCGTGCTGATCATCACGGTCCCGCAGATGGGCGTCCTCGCGCTGATCACGGCGGTCGTCGTGAACCTCTACACCTACTATAAGCAGAAGGGTGACGTAGAGCCCTATTATTACTCGCTGTCCGCGATGACCTACCTGACCGACAGCGCGCTGAAGATCGCGCGGCACGACGCGCCGGAGCTGAGGAAGTATACCGAAAAGCTGCTTCAGGACACGGCGAACGTCCGGTCGCTGCGGCGTTCGCTCGGCCTGCTGGGCGGGAGCGCGTCCGGCGGCACGGCTGGCGACATCCTGTCGGTCTTCCTCGATTACATCCGGATGCTGACGCATTTCGATTTCATCGTGTTCAACCGGATGGTCCGTCTCGTGCGGAACGAAGAGGACCGCCTGATCAGCCTGATGAAGACGATGGGCTATATCGAGGCGATGATCGCGATCGCGTCCTACCGCGAGAGCCTGCCGTTCTACTGCACGCTGGAGCATTCCGGCAAGGAGGAGCTTATGCTCCGGAACGGCTATCATCCGCTGCTGAAGGCGCCGGTCGCGAATTCCGTCGAGACGGAGCGGCCGATCCTGATCACGGGCTCGAACGCCTCCGGCAAGTCGACTTTCCTGAAGATGACGGCGCTGAACGCGCTGTTCGCCCAGACAGTAAACACGGTCTGTGCGGGCAGCATCCGGATGCCGTTCTACCGGATCTATTCCTCCATGATGCTGACGGATTCGCTCGAGACGAACGAGTCTTACTACATGGTGGAGATCCGTTCGATCAAAAGGATCATGGACGCGGCCGAAGGCGAGCCGCGTGCCCTGTGCTTCGTGGACGAGGTGCTGCGCGGCACGAATACGGTCGAGCGCATCGCGGCGTCCTCGCAGATCCTGAAAAGCCTGGCAGAACAGCACGTCATGGCTTTCGCGGCGACGCATGACATCGAGCTGACGGACATGCTGGCAAATCATTTCGACAATTATCACTTCGAAGAAGAGATCGTCGACGGCAGCATCCATTTCAGCTACAAACTGCTGGACGGGAAGGCGCACACGCGGAACGCGATCCGCCTCCTGAGCATCATGGGCTATGACGAAAGCGTCATCGAGAGCGCAGAGCAGACCGCGGAGCATTTCATGGAGGAGGGGACATGGCCGGTCTTGCAAAAGTAGAGATCTACACGGACGGCGCGTGTTCCGGCAACCCCGGCCCGGGCGGCTACGGCGTCGTGCTCCGTTACACGGACAGGAAAGGCGTCCTGCACGAGAAGGAACTTTCCGCCGGCTTTCCGGAGACGACGAACAACCGGATGGAGGTCTCTGCGGCGATCGCCGGCCTGAAGGAGCTCACAAGGCCCTGCAGGGTCGAACTCTACTCCGATTCCCAGTATCTGTGCAAAGCCTTCAACGAGGGCTGGATCCGGACCTGGCAGGCGGAGAATTTCAGGCGCGGCAAACGGAACGAAGTGCAGAACATCGACCTTTGGGAGGAACTTCTGAAGGCCATGGAACCGCACGAAGTGACGTTCATCTGGGTGAAGGGACACGCCGGGAACCCGGTCAACGAGCGGTGCGACCGACTTGCCGTCGCGGCCTATGAAGCGCTTGAAGAAAAAGAATAAGTATGCTATGCTTTGACTAGCAATGAGTTTTTCAGGAGGGATGCCATGAAGGGTATTATCTTGGCGGGCGGATCGGGCACCCGGCTGTATCCGCTGACGAAGGTGACTTCCAAACAATTGCTGCCCATCTACGACAAGCCGATGATCTATTATCCGCTGTCCGTGCTGATGATGGCGAATATCCGCGACATTCTGATCATTTCCACGCCCGACGACACGCCGCGTTTCGAAGAACTTCTGGGCGACGGCAGCCGTTTCGGCGTGCATCTTTCCTATGCGGTCCAGCCTTCGCCGGACGGCCTCGCGCAGGCATTCATCATCGGTGAAGAGTTCATCGGGGACGATTCGGTCGCGATGATCCTCGGCGACAACATTTTCCACGGCCACGGCCTGCGTGCGCGCGTGCGCCAGGCGGCGCAGCGCGAATCCGGCGCCACGGTCTTCGGTTACTACGTCGACGACCCGGAGCGCTTCGGCATCGTCGAGTTCGACAAGAACGGAAAGGC
>JAGDBR010000357.1 GCA_017958935.1 Lachnospiraceae bacterium
AATGAGATCGGCCGCCTTCAGGATCTCGACGCACCGCGGCGTCATGTCCCCGAGGTTCCCGATCGGCGTCGCGCAGAGATACAGCTTTCCTTTTTCCATCCGCTTGCCTCATGCGGGGCTGAGCGCCCCCGTCCGGCCTGTAGGCCAGGCCTTATTCCTCATAGATCCGGCGCACCTGCTCCGTATAAACGTGCGGTTCCTTGTAAACGATGACGGGAGGCTCGACCTTCAGCAGGCTCCTGCCGCCCTTGACGGCGGCCAGCAGCAGCATCGACGCTTCCTTCCCTTCGTAGGAATGGATGAAGCAGAGCCTTGCCGGCGCCAGCCGGTATTCCTTCATCAGTTTCAGGATGCCCGGCAGCCGTGCCGGCCGGTGCACCATGTACAGGCGCCCGCCGCTCTTCAGCACGCCGGACGCTGCCTTCACGACGTCTTCGAGCGTGCAGAGCACCTCGTGGCGCGCGATCGCCTTCGCGTCGTCCGGGTTCACGAGTCCCGTGCCCGCCGGCATGTACGGCGGATTGATCGTGACGACGTCAAAGCTTCCGCGCCCGAAAAGCGCCTCCGTTTCCTTCACGTCGCCCTGCACGAACCGCATATGGCCGGCGATCCCGTTCAATGCGGCCGAATCGTTCGCCATTTCCGCCATGTCGGACAGGATCTCCAGTCCCGTGTAGTCGCCGCAGGCATAGCGCGCGTCCATCAGGATCGGGACGATGCCCGTCCCGCTGCAAAGATCCAGCACGCGCTCGCCTTCCTTCGCTTTCGCGAACCAGGCCAGAAACGCCGCGTCCGCGCCGAAGCAGAACCGCGACGGATCCTGATAGATCCGGTAGCCGCGCCTTCCCAGGTCGTCGATCCGCCGGTTTTTTCCGCCGGGCGTCCCGGTCATCCCTCGAGCCCCTTCGCCGCCTTCTCTTCCTCGGCGCTCAGGCGCTTTTCCTTCTTCTTCGACGGCGTGAACCGCAGTTCTTCGACCGGATACTCGCGCAGCTCCCGCTCGTCCTTGCCGGTATCGATCGAGACCGTCACCTTCTGCAGCAGGACGTTGACGGACTTCACGATGCCTTCGGATCCGTCGAGCGCGCGCACCTGCTGATTCACGTCCGGAAGCCGGGCGTTCAGGTATTCATACGTCTCTTCCTCGTGCTTCAGGCAGCACATCAGGCGGCCGCAGATGCCGGAGATCTTCGTCGAGTTCAGCGACAGGTTCTGCTCCTTCGCCATCTTGATCGAGACCGGCACGAAATCCGGCAGCCAGGTCGCGCAGCAGAGCTCGCGCCCGCACGCGCCGATGCCGCCGAACAGCCGGGTCTCGTCGCGCACGCCGACCTGCCGAAGCTCGATGCGCGTGCGGAACAGGCCCGCGAGGTCCGTGACGAGCTCGCGGAAATCGACACGCCCGTCCGCCGTGAAATAGAACGTCAGCTTCGTCCGGTCGAACGCGTACTCGGCGCGGATCAGCTTCATTTCGAGGCCGTAGGCCGCGACGCGCTCCTTGCACAGCCGCAGGGCGTCGCGCTCGTTGCGCTGGTTCAGCTTCAGCTGGTCCATGTCGTCCTCGTTCGCGACCCGCACGATCGCCTTCAGATCGCCGGAGACCTTGTCGTCCGTGACCTGATGGTTCCCCTGCACGACCGTGCCGTACTCGATGCCCTGCGCGGTCTGCACGATCACGCCCTGCCCGCGCGTCAGGTTCAGCTCCTGCGGGTTGAAATAATATACTTTGCTCTGATGGCGGAAAGTGACGCCAACAACTGTGATCATAAGCCCTCCCGGTACTCCTCCTGGATCGCCAGCAGGAGCAGTTCAAATGAAAGATCGGCCCGGACGTTCGCGTCCAGCCGCTGTTTCGTCGTATCAATGAGCTGCAGCACGCGCTCGATGCCCTCGTACCGCAGATGTTCCGCAAACGTCCGGATCAGCGTAAGCTCGTCCGGCCGGTCCAAAAGTTTCCGGTCCCCCGACACTTTGAAGACCAGCATGTCCCGGAACCACGCCCTGAATTCCTCCAGCGCTTCGTCGCAGACCCCCTTTTCCTTCCCGATGAAGTCGGTGAAAGCCAGGACGGACCGTTCGTCCTTCTGCGGGGCTTCCCGCAGGAACGCCCGCACTTTTTCCCGCACGGCCGCGGCCTCTTCGTTCTCTTCCGCCGTCCGTTCCCGCTCGCCGAACACGCGCAGCTTCACGCAGCGCGACAGGATCGTCGGCAGGAAGACCTCGCTGTTCACGGCCAGAAGCAGCATGACCACGTATTCCGGCGGTTCCTCCAGCGTCTTCAGCAGCGCGTTCTGCGCCTGGGGATTCATGAGGCTCGCGTCGCGGATGACATAGACCTTGTGGCGGCTGCCGTACGGCTTGATGTGGACAGTCGCGTTGATCTCCCGGCGCACGTCGTCGACGGCGAAAACGGCCGGTTTCTCGTGCTCCGGATACAGGATGTCCGCCGGGGAGTCCGCCAATGCGCGCGCGAAAGCTTCGGCGATCTTCAAAGACGCCGCCGCATCCTCGCCGCTGAACAGATACGCGTGCGACACGTGGCCGTCGCGCGCCTGCAGCATCAGACTGCTCTTCAGATTGTCGTTAAGCCTGTTTTCTGCCACCTTTGCCGTTTGACGTCCGCCTGTTCGTGCTGCGGATGTATTCCCGGATCGCGTCGACGCACGAAGCGAACTCGGCATTCTCAAAACCGTTGTAAAGCGTGCCGTCCTCCCGGAGGATCCCGGCGTCTTTCAGGTGCGCGTCGTCGAAATCCTGCTCATCCGCCAGGAAACGGCGGCACATTTCCGCGTACTTCGGGTTCGCATGGTTCCGCTCGCGGTCCAGGGCCCGCTGCAGCCGCTCGCCCGTCTCGACGTAGACGTAGAGCGGGACGACGCGGTCCGCGCCGAAGTAGTCCCGCACCTTCTTATACGATTCGACCGTCCCGACCGCCGCGTAATCCTTCTTCGAAAGGTCGACCTGCCCGTCGTCGATCATCATGTAATGCCAGTCGCCGTGCACCGTGTGGTACGTGCGGCATTCGACGATCTTGCCGGCCGCCCCGAACGCGTCCTTCTCGGCGATCGAGATGAAGTGGTATTCCCGCCCCTCCTGCTCGCCGTCGCGGATCGGCCGCGTCGTGTACTGGACGATCTCATGCAGTTTTAAGCTTCTGTCGCGCAAAAGAGTTGCAAGGATGCTGTCCTTGCCGCTTGCGCTCTTGCCGATCAGATAGTAGATCCTGTGCATATGGGTTCCCGTGCGCCGGCGCATGCCGGCTGTTATCCGCCGGATGCCGGCGGTTCTTTATTTGCGCTTTTTGCGCTTCTTTTGGTTCATTTTCCTGTACAAAAGCCCGCAGACCACGAGCAGCACCGCCATCAGGAACAGGATGCCGCCGCCGCAGGACAGGAAGAATTCCTCGGGAAGGACGTTGATGATCGAATCCTTCACCGGGTCGAAGATCCAGTAGTCGTTCGTGAACAGGATCTTGTGCATCGCGATGAACGCCGCGTCGCCGTCAATCACGAGCGCGCCGCCCACGAACAGCAGGACCGCGAGCGTCAGGATGATCGTCGCCTTCAGGAAGCCCCAGGCATTCTTTTTCTTCGCATAGATGAAGCCGGGGACCAGCAGGACGGCCGACGCCATGGCCGTGATCTGCGCGGCGGTGAAGATCCGCTTGACTTCCATGAAATGATAGGCGCCGTTCGCACTCATCACGAAATCGTCCGTGAAGCGCAGCGTCGACGGGCCGAAGAACTGGTTGTAGCGGATCAGGATATCGTAATTCGTTTTGCAGACGTCAAAGCTGTAGCCGGTCTCTTCCGGGATCTTCATCAGCTTGATGATCCAGTAGTACAGCGGCTTGAACGACAGCACGGCCCAGATCGAGACGCAGAGGATGAACAGGAACAGCACGACGGTCATCGCCGTGTTAAAAAGGATGTGTTTGCTCTTCTTCAACCCCATTACCCCACTATCGTATAGTTAATTATATTTTAGCATTCCCGGGGCCGAAACTCAAGTTGAAAAGCGCATTTCTTTATGCTATGATACGGACGGCAGCGGGCCGGAACCGCGTGTGTACGCGGATCGCGGTAAGCGCGGAGACATCCGGCCGCACGTATTGCGGCAGCAAGGTCCCACAGAGGAACATCAGCATGAACAGACGTGTTTTGACAGGGCTGTCCGGCGGCGTCGATTCCGCCGTGACCGCGATTCTTTTAAAAGAACAGGGGTATGAGGTCTTCGGGTGCTCGATCGACTTCCACGGCCGTCCGGATGCGGACGCCGCGAAGGTCGCCGAAACGCTCGGGATCCCTTTCTGCACGGCTGACGCCCGCGCCCGCTTCAGCGAATGCGTGATCGGCAATTTCCTGTCCGAATACGCGGCGGGCCGCACGCCGAACCCCTGCGTCCAATGCAATCCGAACGTCAAATTCCGCACGCTCCTTGTCGAAGCGGACCGCCTCGGCTGCGATTGGATCGCGACCGGGCATTACGCAAGCGTCGTCACCCTGCCGAACGGGCGGCTGAGCCTCCGTATGGCGGACGCCGCGGGCCGGGACCAGACCTATGCGCTCTACCGGCTTCCGCAGGAGGTGCTCCGGCGGCTCGTCCTGCCGCTCGGCGCCTATTCGAAAGACGAGGTGCGCGCGATCGCGGAGGCGCACAGCCTCACGGTCGCCCATAAGCATGACTCGCAGGAGATCTGCTTCATTCCGGACGACGACCACCTGCGTTTTCTGGACGAACGCCTGCCGGAAGGCAGCGTCCGCCCCGGCGCTTTCGTGGATGATACAGGACGCGTCCTGGGCCGCCACGAAGGGCTTCCGCATTATACGATCGGTCAGCGGAAAGGCCTGAATCTTTCCATGGGGCACCCGGTCTACGTGACCGCGCTCCGTCCCGAAACGAACGAGGTCTTGATCGGCGAGAACGCAGACCTCTTCTCGCGGAAGGTCTTCGCGAAGGACGTGTCCTTCATGGGGCTTCGCGGGTTTGACGACAAAGCGTTCATCGGGGACTCAAGCCGGGAAGCCTTCGCCGGGGATCCGGGCCGGGAAGCCTTCGCCGACGCTTCGGACGCCGGCAGGACGGCAGCATCCTGCGGTACG